>CAVIXF010000006.1:0-24094 GCA_963646585.1 Candidatus Gastranaerophilales bacterium HUM_1
CATATCCCCGCGTCTCACATTGAAATATTCCCCAATCGAGGAGATCGTGCTCCGGGCGAACGGCGGCAGGGGGCTCAGATATTCCACTCCTCTGATCGACAATATCGGCGTATTCTCCACCGGCAAGACATTCGTCGGCTCGTTCAACGACCATATACTCGAAGACGCGTGGACTTTCGGAGGCAACATCAGCTATTATATGCCTTTCGGAGCCTCGTCGAACACCTATCTGAGCGTCGATTATTTCCGCACCCAGTTCGTCCAGCAGATGGTCGTCGACTACGAATATCTCCCCAATCAGATTAATTTCTACGCGCTTGACGGAAACCGCTCGTTCACGGACAACATCCAGCTGGACTTCAATGTCGAGCCCGTGGAGCGTTTCACCGTCACCGCCACTTTCCGCTACACCAACGCAAAGATTGAACTTGCCGGCAAAGGTCTGGTCGAAAAGCCGCTCACAAGCCGCTGCAAAGGCGTTCTGAACCTCCAGTACGCCCTGCCTCTGAACAAATGGATCTTCGATTTCACGGCTTCGGTGAACGGTTCGTGCCGGGTCTATGACTTTATGAAGGAACTGAAGGACTCCGACGGGAATCCGCTGTACAAAAACGGGAGGACTCCGGTCTATCCTCTTCTGTATGCGCAGATTACGAAGAGGTTCAAGGGTCTGGACATATATGTCGGGGCGGAGAACCTCACCAACTACCGGCAGAAGGTCGTCGTCACGGGGGACACTCTGGCGGACGGGCACATCGACCCGCGTTCGCAGTCTTTTGACGCGAGCTGTGTCTGGGGGCCGCTGATGGGGATTAAGGTATATGCCGGTCTCCGTTATACCCTCTGGAAGTAGGTAAAATTCTGCTAAAAAGGCACTTGCTGCGTCTATAGATATGTTTAAGTTTATAATTTATTGAATATGAAAAAGATGATTTGTTTTTTCGCGGCGGTTGCTGTTGTTGCCGCCGCCGGTTGCGCCGTGGCTGTCGAAGCGGCTGCGGAGACTTCTGCTTTGAAAATTTCTTCTGCTGAGACTGCGGCCGTCGCGGCGGTGAAGACGCCTAAAGGCGAGCTCAAGACCGTCATATTCGCCACCAAACTCCACTGCAAGAACTGCGTGAAGAAAGTCAACGAGAACATCGCCTTCGAGAAGGGCGTGAAGGATCTCAAGGTGGATCTGGAGGCTCAGACCATCACGGTGAAATATGACAGCTCCAAGACTTCGGTCGAGAAACTTGCCGAGGCCATCAACAAGCTCGGCTACCCTGCGACGGTGAAGAAGTGAGAATCCGCCGAGTTGCAGGCGGAAAGACAGCCGCGAAAGACAGGCGGAAAGACAGGCGGAAATCTTTCCGCCCTTTTGAAAAACAGACAATAATGCTTAATTTTGCGGCTTCGGAACGGCCCGGGACGAAGTCAGCCGCAGGCATAGACGGCCGCCGGACCGGAGATGTCGTGGTCAGGGTCACAAAGGCGTAAAAGACGGTATGTACAGAATCTTGGAGAAGGAGTTTCTCACTCCTAACATATGCAGGATGAAAGTTTCTGCTCCGCGTGTGGCCGCAGCGGCTATGCCGGGGCAGTTCCTTATTGTCCGCACCGATGAAAAGGGCGAGCGCATTCCGCTCACAATCAGCGACTATGACGCGGCCGGGGGTAGTGTCACCATTGTGATTCAGGCCATAGGCGCGTCCACGATGCAGATGTGCGGGATGGAGGCCGGAGACGCCTTCGCGGACGTGGTAGGACCGCTCGGAGTTCCCTCGGACTTCACGGAAACGCCACCGGACGAACTTCGGAAGAGGAGATATGTCTTCATCGCCGGAGGAGTCGGCACTGCGCCGGTCTATCCTCAGGTGAAGTGGCTGCACGAGCGGGGAGTCGCGGCGGACGTGATCGTCGGGGCCAAGACTTCAGACCTCATCATATACGAAAAGGAGATGGCCTCGGTCTGCGACAGTCTTCATCTCTGCACCGATGACGGCTCGCGGGGTTTCCACGGGCTTGTCACGGCGAAGCTGGAGCAGCTCGTCACGGAAGAGGGCCGCGAATACACCCGGGCCGTAGCCATAGGGCCTATGGTGATGATGAAATTCGCCGTGCTCACCGCGAAGAAGCTCGGGCTGCCCATTGTCGTGAGCCTCAACAGCTTGATGATAGACGGCACGGGGATGTGCGGAGGATGCCGCGTCACAGTGGGCGGACGCACCCGTTTCGCCTGCGTGGAAGGGCCGGAGTTCGACGGCTACGAGGTCGATTTCGACGAGGCGATGCGCCGTCAGGGGATGTACCGCGTACAGGAGCAGGCCGCCCGCGAAGCATTTGAGAAACATAGGTGCAAACTATTATAATGCAATAATTTATAGCAAATGCCTGTAAATATTGAAGATAGTTTTGTGCAGGATTTTTGAGGATAGATTGATTTTTGAAGAGGGAGCATACCGGGAGTATGTGACCGATGAAAAAATCAATATAGCCCCAAAAGACAAACAAAGGAATAATATGGCGAACAGAATACCGAGAGTCCCCGTGAGGGAGCAGGACCCGAAGAAAAGGGCCGCGAATTTCGACGAGGTGTGCTACGGCTACAATGCGGAGGAGGCGATGCTGGAGGCGACCCGCTGCCTGCACTGCAAGGTTCCGCACTGCGTCGCCGCCTGTCCGGTGAACGTGAAGATTCCGGACTTCATCGCGAAGGTCGTAGCCGGCGATTTCGCGGCTGCGGCCCGGGTCATCGCGATGGACTCCTCGCTGCCTGCGGTCTGCGGGCGCGTGTGTCCGCAGGAGACCCAGTGCGAGGGCTCGTGCGTGCTCGGAGTAAAGTCCGAACCTGTGGCGATAGGCAAGCTGGAGCGTTTCGTCGCCGACTGGAGCCGGGAGCATCCGAAGAAAATTTCCGCCGAAGTTCCCGCCAAGGTCTCCGGCTGCGGCCACAGGGTAGCCGTGGTCGGCAGCGGCCCGGCGGGGCTGGCCTGCGCGTCCGACCTCGCGAAACTCGGCTACGACGTCACGGTCTTCGAGGCGCTGCACAAGGCCGGCGGAGTGCTTGAATACGGCATTCCGGAGTTCCGGCTTCCGAAGGACACGGTGCTCGCAGACGAAATCGCCTCGGTACGCGCCCTCGGAGTGAAAATCGAGACTGACGTCGTAGTCGGGCGCACCGTGACCGTCGACTCCCTGTTCGAGAAGGAGGGCTTCGAGGCCGTGTTCATCGGTTCGGGCGCGGGACTTCCGAAGTTTATGGGCATTCCGGGCGAGAGCCTCAACGGAGTCTATTCCGCGAACGAGTTCCTCACGAGGAACAATCTGATGAAAGCCTACCGCGATGACTACGCCACGCCGATTTCAGTCGGCCGCCGCGTCGTAGTGGTCGGCGGAGGCAATGTCGCTATGGACGCGGCCCGCACAGCCCTGCGGCTTCAGGGGCTCCGCGCCTCGAAACAGGCGGCAGGATTGTCCGACGCCGAATCCGCAGACGGGCTTCCGGACGGCGTTTCCGTAGCAGGGACTCCGGATGCGGCCGCAGAAAGCGTTTCGGTGGTCTATCGCCGCACCGAGGCCGAACTTCCCGCACGCCGCGAGGAGGTGCACCACGCCAAAGAAGAAGGCATAGTCTTCGAGTTCCTCACCAATCCGACGGAGATTCTTTCCGACGACAAGGGGAATGTCCGGGGCATAAGATGCATAAGAATGGAGCTCGGCGAACCGGACGCGAGCGGCCGCCGCAGCCCCGTTGCGATTCCCGGCTCGGAGTTCGAGATTCCGGCCGACACCGTCATAATGTCCCTCGGGACTTCCCCCAACCCGCTGATCGCCGGCACGACGCCGGGACTGCGCACGACACGCCGGGGAGGTCTTGAGACCACCGACGAAGTTGTCACGAGCCGTCCGGGGGTGTTCGCGGGCGGCGACGCGGTGACGGGGGCGGCCACGGTGATTCTCGCGATGGGAGCTGGCCGCAAGGCCGCCGCCGCCATAGACAGATATATACATAATATCAAAACAATCAGGTAGATATGAAAGATTTTACAAAAACTCTTCTGGCCGTTCTGGCCGGCCTGCTGATTTTCTCGGCAGTGTGGGTGGTGATGATGTTCAGCTTCATCGGCTCCGTAGCAGCCCTGTCATCGTCAGAGACCCCGGTGATTCCGAACGAGGGTGTCCTCAATATGGATCTCTCCAACATCGTTCTGGACGAGCAGTCACAGCCGTTCAGCTTCAACTTCAGCCTCGGCGCGGGGATGTTCTCGAACAGCGAGCAGCCGAAGAGCATCGGAATCTGGGACGCGATTCAGGCGGTTAAGACTGCCGCTGCTGATCCTGGCGTCAAGTTCATCTATCTCCGTCCGGACGGCGTTTCAGGCGGAATCGCGGAGCTTGAGGAGTTCCGCAAGGCCCTCGCGGACTTCCGTCTCAGCGGCAAGGCCATCGTGGCGTTCACCGAGAACCCCTCCAACGCGAGCTACTACCTCGCCAGCGTGGCCGACAAGGTCTATGTGACCGGGAGCAAAGGCGGGATGAACTCCCTGATAGGGGTCGCGACGCAGATGTTCTTCCTCAAGGACATTCTCGACGAACTCGGAGTGAATATGCAGCTGATCCGCCACGGCAAATACAAGTCGGCCGGCGAGATGTACATCAAGAACAGCATCTCCCCTGAAAACCGCGAGCAGACCCAGGCGATGGTCAGCTCGATATGGAACAGCCTCGCGACACAGATCGCGCAGTCCAGGGGGATCGAGGTCGGGAAGCTCAACTCGCTGATTGACGGGCTCAAGCTCAACAGCCCGGAGGATTTCGTGAAATACGGGCTCGCGGACGAGGCTCTCACCCGCGAACAAAGGGTCGAGAAGCTCTGCACGCTCTATATGACCGACGACGTCAAGAACATCAGCTTCATCCCGTTCGAGGACTATGTCGCCGCCAAGACCGTGCCTGTGAAAGCCGGCAAGAACCAGATTGCGGTCATATACGCCGACGGTGAGATCGTGGACGGCGACGGCGGCGAGAATGTCGCCGGCGACCGCTTCGCCGAACTCATCGCGTCCGTACGCGCCGATGACGCGGTGAAAGCCGTCGTGCTCCGCGTCAGCTCTCCGGGCGGAAGCGTGCTCGCGTCTGACAAGATACGCAACGAGCTCAAGCTTCTCAAGGAGAAGAAGCCGCTCATCGCATCCTACGGCGACTACGCGGCATCCGGCGGATACTGGATTTCGGCCGGCTGCGACTACATCTTCTCAGACGAGACGACGCTCACCGGCTCCATCGGAGTGTTCAGCATCATTCCGGACTTCAGCAAGACGGTGAAGAACCTCGCCAAGGTGAACGTGACTCTGATAGGCTCCAACAGCCACAGCGATATGTATACGGGGATGCGCCCGCTCAGCAAGGATGAAATCGCCTATATGCAGGAGAGCGTGGAGGACATCTACGACGAGTTCACAGGCATCGTCTCCGAAGGCCGAGGCCTGCGCAAGACATACGTGGACTCCATCGGACAGGGACGCGTGTGGACTGGTGCGGACGCGATTGAAATCGGCCTTGTCGATGAAATCGGCGGACTTGAGGAGGCTCTGCTCAAGGCGGCTGACAAGGCTGACGGCAGCGAAACTCTCGACAATTTCCAGGTTGTCTCCTACCCGTCGGCCCAGACGACCTGGGAGGCCATTCTCTCCGCACTCCAGGGACAGCGCACTCCGGTGATCTTCGCCGGCACGCCGCTCGAAAAAGTGGAGCTGGCCTTCAAGAACGTCACTTCGAGTCAGGCAGGCAAGGCCTACGCACGTATGCCTTGGCAGTTCGTAATCGAATGAGCACGATAGAAAGAGCTATCTACAACAGAACGGAACTTCTTGTGGGAGAGGATGCGATGAGCAGACTCTCCCATTCTTCCGTCATAATCTTCGGAGTCGGCGGCGTGGGCAGCTGGTGCGCGGAGGGTCTTGTCCGGAGCGGAGTCACACGCCTCACCGTCGTGGATTCCGACCGCGTCTGCATCACGAACGTGAACAGGCAGCTGATGGCCACCGTGAAGACTGTCGGGCAGGTGAAGGTGGAGGCTCTCAAGGCGAGGCTTCTGGAGATAAACCCGAAGGCTGAAATCACAGCGGTCCAGCGGATTTACTGCGCGGAGACCTCCGGAGAGTTCGACCTCGACGCCTACGATTACGTGATTGACGCGGTGGATTCGCTCAAGGACAAGGTTCATCTGATCGTCAAGGCCACTCAAAGCCATGCGACATTCTTCTGCTCGCTCGGGGCGGCGCTGAAGGTCGACCCGACCAGAGTGCAGGTCGCGGAGTTCTGGAAGGTAAGGGGCTGCCCGCTCGGGGCGGCGCTCCGGAAGAAGATGAAACGCTCCGGGACATTCCCCTCGAAGAAGTTCCTCTGCGTCTATGACGACGAGGTGCTGCCCAACCTCGGGCAGTGCCGCAGCTGCGGAACGGAGAAATGCCTCTGCCCGAAGTCGCAGGACGGCCCGGGTGACGCGGAGCTGCTCAACCACGAGTGGTGCAGTTCAAAGGCGCAGATCAACGGGACGACCGCGCACGTCACGGCCATCTTCGGAATGACTCTGGCCGGCCTGGTCATCAGCGACATCTACAGGAAATCACAGGAGGCATAACGCAGCAATCCGCCCCATTTAGCCTCCGGAGTCAGGCCGCCTTAAAGGGAGTGAAGTGCAAGGCTTGCGACGATGGGCAAACCGCAGCAACCTTTCGGTTGTGAGGATTTGACCGAGGAGCATAACGCAGCAATCCGCCCCTTTAAGACGGCCTGAACAGCTGGCGACACAATTCAGGGATGTCCGCCACACGCACAATCTCGATTCCGCCTCCGTCCAAATCCTCGGAAGAGAAAGAAGAGACGAAAATGCGGCGGTACTTGAGCCGGGCGGCCTCCGCGACGCGCCTTTCGGTCTGCGCCACCGGGCGTATCTCCCCGCTCAGGCCGACCTCGCCCGCGAAGCAGACGTCCGGCGGGACGGGGCAGTCTATGTTGGAGGAGAGCACCGCCGCCACGATGGCGAGGTCGCAGGCGGTCTCGGTGATTTTCAGCCCGCCCGCCATATTGAGGAATACATCCTTCACGCTCAGCTTGAATCCCGCCCGCTTCTCGAGAACCGCGAGCAGCATATTCAGCCGGCGCGTGTCGAATCCCGTGGCGGAGCGCTGCGGAGTGCCGTACGCGGCCGTGCTCACAAGCGCCTGAACTTCGATGAGGAACGGGCGCGTGCCGTCAAGGATTGTCCCGACGGCGATGCCGCTCAGGTTGTCCGCGTGCATAGGAATCAGCAGTTCGGACGGATTAGGAACTTCAACCAGCCCTGTTCCGGTCATCTTGAACACCGCGATCTCCGCCGTCGAACCGAAGCGGTTCTTGATGCCGCGAAGAATCCTGTACGCCCCCCTGTCGTCGCCCTCGAACTGAAGCACGACATCGACGATGTGTTCGAGAATCTTCGGCCCGGCTATGCTCCCCTCCTTCGTTATGTGCCCGATGAGTATGACCGGGACTCCAGTCTCCTTCGCGAAACGGAGCAGCATCGCGGCGACCTCCTTGATCTGGGACACCGAACCCGGCGAAGACTCCACGGCCTGCGAATACATCGTCTGAACCGAGTCCACTACCATCAGGTCCGGAGCTATGGCGCGAGCCTCCTCGATGATGTTCTCCATCAGCGTCTCGCTATATATCAGGCAGTTGGAGAAGTCCGACACCCCGACTCCGAGACCGGACGCGAGCCGTTCCGCCCGCATACGAACCTGCCTGCAGGACTCCTCCCCCGTGACATAGAGAGTCTTGAGATTCGGGCAGTTGAGCGGAATCTGAAGCGAAAGCGTGGACTTACCTATCCCAGGTTCGCCCCCGACCAGCACAAGCGAACCCTCGACTATCCCCCCTCCGAGGATGCGGTCGAGTTCGCCGTTGTTGAGGGATATCCGGGACTCCCCCGCCGTCTCCACAGAAGAGAGCGGCTGAGGTTTCCGGGCCGTCCCTCCGCCATAGACTCCGGACGCGCCGGATGGCTTCTTTCCGGTTGCCACGGTCTCCTCGACCATAGTGTTCCATTCTCCGCAGGCGGGACATCGTCCCATCCACTTCGGGCTTTCATTTCCGCACGAGGTGCAGAACCAGGCAGTCTTGATTTTTGTCGCCATATCCCCAATTTTTCCGATACAAAAAAAGATATTGTTCCGTCAGGACAATATCTTCACCATTAAGAAACCCTCAAAAAACAACCTGCATCATTTTTTCAAGTTTTCAAACGAGACGGAGAGCCTTTCAGTCAAGGACACCATCCCGTCTCTCAAGACCTGCGAAACTACTTCTCGTCAGCCTTGCCGTCACATTTCGTGCAGCAGGTCGAATCGCAGCAGGCCTTGCAGCAGTCCTTGCATCCGTCGCACTTGGTGCATTCGGTGCACTCTTCGGCTGCCTTCTTCTGGCTGCAGTTGTTGCAGGCGCAGGATGCGGAAGCAAGCGCGACCACTGCAAATGCCAGAGCCATAACCACCTTTTTCATAATACTGAAAAATTAAACATATATACCATCCGGCGGGAAGAAGCCGCGACGCGAACGTCCGCCTCAATCATCCCACCGAACCGCGAAAATAGGCATTATTTGTCAATCCGCAAACATTCTCTCTACTTTTTTACAGAAATCATTACAAACCCGCCCCAAACCGCAGCAACCTTTCGGTTGTGAGGATTTGACCGAGGAGCGTAACGCAGCAATTCGCCCTTTAAGACACCTCACCTGTCCTGTTTGAAGACCTCCATATCGTGTATCTTACCCCCATCAATGCGGAACCGCAGGGCCGTGCGGACAATATGCATCCCCTGAAGACCCGCCGCCCCGGGATTAAGCACCATCATCTTGAAACTCCTGTCATAGACCACCCGGAGTATGTGAGAATGCCCGCAGACGAAGATGTCCGGCTGATAGCGCATCAGGAGCGCGTAGGCGTTGCGGTCGTACTTGCCGGGATAGCCGCCGATGTGGGTCATCAGCACCTTCATCCCCTCGCATTCCCAGAAGCGGTGCAGGGGATAGTCATAGCGCAGGTCGTAGTTGTCGCAGTTGCCGCAGACCCCGACCAGAGGCTTGAACGCGGCAATCTCCGCCGCAGTCTCGAACCCGCCGCCGAAATCCCCGGCGTGCCAGATTTCGTCCACCGGAGAAAGGAACTCCCGGAAAGGGGCGTCGAACACCCCGTGCGTGTCTGAAATAAGTCCTATGAACATAATGGGCTGATTATAAAGTATTTCTACCATTCTGGGCTACAGCGTCAGAGCCGAATAGACCGC
The DNA here is from genome assembly GCA_963646585.1 of Candidatus Gastranaerophilales bacterium HUM_1. Classification (GTDB taxonomy): domain Bacteria; phylum Bacteroidota; class Bacteroidia; order Bacteroidales; family UBA932; genus Cryptobacteroides. The sequence continues at coordinate 9,313 of CAVIXF010000006.1, forward strand.
CTCGACGCAGAGCAGGGCGGCGGTTTCCGTGCGGAGACGGGACGGGCCGAGATGCACCGGGATGTAGCCGTGCTCCAACGCCACGCGCAGCTCGTCTGCGGAAAAGTCCCCCTCCGGGCCGATGAGAACCGTGATTTCGGGAATATCTCCGTCCGGCCGCCGCGGGCCAGGGACGGAGTTCTCTTCATAAGCCTCGACCTTGGCTTCCGCGAGCGACGGGAATCTCGTCCCGAGCCAGTCAGCGAGAGCCTCCCTTACCGAACGGCGGGGATGCTCCGCATCCTCGAAGCAGCAGGCTATCAGCTTCAGCGAGGATGTGGCGGAGTCAGAAACGCTCCCGCCGGCATTCCCGGAGACACCATCCGAAGTACTCCCGGAGGCATTTTCCAGGACATCATCCGAGCCCCTCCCAAAGACTGATCCGGGTATGTCAGCGGCAGTTCCGGCGGAACAGCCGAGAATGAAGTCCCGGACGCTCACGGGAGCGGCGACGGACGGCACAGCCCCCTTGAGTGACTGCTTGGCGGCGGACAGGACAATCTTCTCAAGCCGCTGCGTCTTCAGCACGCGACGCTCGGAATGCTCCCCGACGACCGGGACAATCACGCCCACGCCCATTTCGGTCGCCTTCTCCGCGAACCACTCATAACGGTCTATGTTCTTCGTGGGGCACACCGCCATAGTAAGGCGATACGGAAGGGCGTTCCAGCCGCAGACGGAAGAAATCACCTCCGCCTCGACCGCCTTGGGCCTGTCGCTGACGACGCGGCACCGCATCAGCGTCCCCCGACCGTCGATGACGCTGATTTCATCGCCAATCCGATGCCTCAGAACCCGGACGCAGTGCCCGGACTCCTCCTCATCGAGACGGACAATCCCCCCGTCAATGTCATAAGCATAAAACAGTTCCAAAATAATTCAATTTTATCAGTCTAAAGGATTTAACCGAGGAGCATAACGCAGCAATTCGCCTTTTAAGGCAGTCTCACCTTTATCGCCTTATAATCTCAATGGACGAATCCAACCCCAGCTTTATGATTGACGAGGCCCGCCCGGTAGCCCCGCACTCAAGGGCGCGATCCACCACATAGTCCGCCCCGTCCAGCACCGGCTGCGTAATCTCCGAGAAGTTCTTCGGGGTCGGCTCGCCGGAAATGTTCGCCGAAGTGGAGACTATAGGCCGTCCGAGAGCCGCTACAAGTTCACGGCAGAAATCCATCATCGGGATGCGGATTCCTACCGTACCGTCCTCCGCCACGACATTGTGGGCCAGACGATGCCGTTCCGCCGGCTGCCCCGGATCTCCGTGAACCGCCCCGGGATAGATTATGGTCATCGGCCTGTCATTGACCTCTATCAGCTGCACCGCCATCTCCGGAATCTCCTGCACATAGCGGCATATCATATCAATATCCGAAGCCAGCAGCACAAGCGACTTGCTGTCGGAACGCCGTTTCAGGGCATATATCCTCGCCACCGCCTCCGGATCCGTCGCGTCGCAGCCGAGCCCCCAGACCGTGTCGGTCGGATAGAGGATGACCCCGCCCCCGCGAAGAACGTCGAGCGTCCTCTTCAATTCGTCCTTATATTCTTTCATATATAAATATTTATTATTCAAATAGACACAATTCATATCCTCCGAACCGACACCTCCAGATTCCCATATCCTCCAGACAAACATCTCCAGACTCAGATACCATCGCCTCAATATCCCGTCATTTCCCGGGAACGACCTCTGTCACAACCGGATAATGGTCGGAGAACTTCACCCGGTCAGTCCTGTGGGAGGTCGAGCTCCAGTTCTTCGGGATAAACACATAGTCGATGCGGAGCATAGGCCAGAAGGCGGAATAGCTCGCGCCGAAGCCCCTGCCAGACTCGACGAAACTGTCCTTGAGGTCGCGGCCAATGCGGAAATAGGTGTAGGACATAGGGTTGTCGTTGAAGTCCCCGCAGACCACCGACTCGACCGGACTCCGCTCGATGTGGGCGAGAACTTCGCTGACCTGTTTCGGACGGCGTATCAGCGACTTGCGGAACTTTTTCTCGTTGGCCTGAAGAAGCTCCCTGTCGCCTGTCACAGACTTCCACAGATTCGAGATGCTTATGGCGTAACTCTCGAAATGACAGTTATATACCCGAAACTTCCCGGCGGAGGTCGCATAATCCGTATATATCGCCAGATTCCGGCTGTCCTCGAATAGAATCTTCCCCTTTCCGCAGGGGGTGAGACGGCTCAGGGTGACATTCCCGCAGAAGCGGCGCCTGCCCTTGAACAGGTAATATTCGACATCGTAGCCCGGAAGATGCGAGCGGACATATCGTTTCAGCCCCGGAAGGTCTTCGGTCATATATTCCTGAAGACAGATGACGTCGGCGTCCTGCCTGCCCAGATAGGCGAAGACCGAGTCCATACACATCAACGGCGACATCTCGTCCCGACGATGGGAGAAACGCCCGACATTGTAGGTCAGCAGCCTGAACGCCGCCGCCTCTGAGCGCCCCTGACCCGCTGCGGTTTCACCTCCCCCCGCACCGAGGGCCTCACTCTCCGCCGGGGTCAAGGTTTCCTCCCCATCCGCTCCACGCACGGCGACCCGTTCCGCGTCAGACGACCCTCCGAAGCGGACATAGCGTCCGACGAAGAACAGCGAAGGGAGCACGGCGAGCAGCGGAATCAGAAAAAGCCGCGAACGCCGCGCAGCCGCCCAGACCAGCAGGACGAGGTTAAGGACGAAAAGCGGGAAGAACAGCAGTCCGAAAACCGAGAAGAACCAGACTTTCGCCGGATTGACGACGACGGAAAGGTACGACAGCAGGAGCAGCCCCGCCGCCGCAAGCATCAGAGCCCCCGCCGAAATGCCCGCGAACAGATTCCGCCGTTTTTTCTTCCTTTTCCCCGCCATAGCCCGGACTCACCCGTTGTAATAGTCATACATCCGGTCTCCCTTTTTCCAGTAGAGAATCAGGATGAGGCCGAAGAGCATACCGCCGAGGTGGGCGAAGTGGGCTATGCCGCCGCCCAGGCCCGTAACTCCCGTGAAGAGCTCGATGGCGGCGAAGATGAGGACGAACCACTTGGCCTTCATCGTCACCGGCGGGAAGAGCAGGGTCATCCGCGACTCCGGGAACAGCATCGCGTAGCCCAGCAGCAGGCCGTAGATCGCGCCTGACGCGCCGACGGTCGGGGTTATGTAGAGAGCCTGGATGGAACGGCGGGCGGCTATCGCGTCGGTGACGGCCCCAGTGTTCACTATGTGCTCCCAATGCAGGCACTGGAGCCATTCCACCCCGGTGTGCAGGGCCGCCGCGCCGAGACCCGTCACGAAGTAGAACAGCAGGTACTTCTTCGGCCCCCAGACCTTTTCGAGCACGCTGCCGAACATATAGAGGGTGAACATATTGAAGAATATGTGCCAGAAGTCCCCGTGCATAAACATATGCGTGACGAACTGCCACCAGTGGAAGTACCGGGACGTCGGATAGAAGAGGGCGAATGTCTCCATCATAAACTCCGGACGGAGCTCCTTGATTATCCAGACAAGGAAGTTGATTATGATTATGTTTCTCGTCACCGGCGGAATCGCGCTGAGGAATCCCCCGCCGCTGTTGTATCTGAACTGCATTCTGTATTCTCTGTTTATGCCGGGCCGCAGGGTCTCTCCCCGAAGTCCGGCCGGTTATTCGACTGATTAAAATTTCCTGTCAATTTCGTCCGACGGGATTATGACCATTATCTTGCGGCCCGAGGCCGTATATTCGGGATTTGAGCTGGCGAGCAGGGCCGTCATCAGCCGCTGCGCCTCATCCTGCGTGTGCGCCCCTCCGTAGCCCGACGCGCCGAGCAGGGCGAACTTCTCCGCGAAATCCGATGCCGCCACCCCCGGGACGGAGGCCGCGCCGTCCTGAAGAAGCAGCAGGAGGTCGCCGACCATCGTCTGCACCGACGACTCGTCCGCCGCGTAGCCCGCAGGAACGGCGTTCACGACCACGGTGTCAGTCCCGAAAGCCGCGATGTCGAAGCCGTAGTCCGAAAGCAGGGCCGCGTTCTCCTCAATCAGAGGCACGTTCTCCGCCCCCACCCTGACCGCGACCGGAAAGAGCATAGTCTGCGAACTCCGCTCCGGGCCGGCGTTCTGACGGGCGGCGAGGAAACGGTCGTACAGCACCCTTTCCATCGCCCGTTTCGCATTGACAACCATAAGCCCGGACTTGGACTCCGTCACTATGTATCTGTCGCGCACAGTGAGATAAGTCTTCGCCACATTGTACTTCTCCTCGAAGAGCCTCCCGTAATCGTCGCCCCTGTCGACAAAGTCCGAGGGCCTGTAGAACTGTGAGCCGCCCCGCCCGCTGTCAGAGGGGCCGTAAGACCCGTTCCCGCCCAGGTTGCCATCAGAGCCGTAAGACACGTTCCCGCCCGACCCGTCGCCGCCCGGTCCGCCTGTAGCAAGACCCCCCTTCCGCGCCGGAGCGTCGAATCCGTCGTGCTCGAAAGGGTTGTAGCCGCTCTCCGTCACCACCGGCTCGCGTATCTCCCCGTATTCCTCGAAATTCCTGCCTATCGTCGGCATCTGCGGCGCGGAGGCGAGGTCGAAGTCGATGGACGCGCCGAACGAACTCCTGCCGAGAGTCTCCCGCACACAGGCGTAGAGGGTCTGGAACACGATGGAGTCATCCTCGAACTTTATCTCGTATTTCTGCGGATGTATGTTCACGTCGATGCTGCGGGGGTCGGTTTCGAGGTAGATGAAATATGTCGGGTTGGACCCCTCCGGGAGCATATTCTCGTACCCCTTCATCACCGCCTTGTGAAGATAGGGGCTGCGGAAATATCTTCCGTTGACGAAGAACAGCTGGTTGGCGAGGCCTTTGCGGGCCTTGTCCGGACGGCCGATGAAGCCCCCGATCCTGACCACGGAGGTTTCCGCCGACATATCGACGAGTTCGGACGCGACACCCTGCCCGGCTATGTCCTGCACCCTGAACTTCAATGACTTGGCCGCCTTGAGGACATAGACCTCACGGCCGTTGTGGAGGAGGGTGAACGCGACCTCCGGACGGGTGTAGGCTATGTGCTGGAACTCCGCCGCTATGTGCTTGAACTCCACGCTGTCCGACTTCAGGAACTTTCTCCGCGCCGGAACGTTGTAGAAGAGGTTGCGCACCGAGAAATTGGACCCGACCGGAGTGGCGGTCTCCACCGTGGAGATATGCCTGGATGCGGCGAAGTCCACCTGGCAGCCGAGCTCGTCCGCCTCCCTGCGGGTGCGCAGAGTCACTTCCGACACCGCCGCGATCGACGCGAGCGCCTCCCCCCGGAAACCGTAGCTCCGGATGTCCGCCAGGTCGTCGGCCGTGGCTATCTTCGACGTCGCGTGCCTCTCGAAGGCGAGCACCGCCTGGTCCGGAGACATCCCGCAGCCGTTGTCAATCACCTGTATCAGCGTCCTCCCCGCGTCGAGGATGATGACGCTCACCTGCGTCGCCCCCGCGTCCACGGCGTTCTCCATCAGCTCCTTGACCACCGAAGCCGGCCGCTGCACGACCTCTCCGGCGGCGATCATATTCGCTATGTTGCCCGGAAGAATCCTTATTTCCCTGTTTTCCATCGTCACGAGAACAGCAGAGAATAGTACTTCGCGATGAGAACGGCTATCACGAACGCCAGAATAAGCGACACCATCCCGATGATTTTCTGCGTCCTGTTGGCTCCGCGTGTCTTGGAATAGTTCCCGTTCCTCAGACTCCCCCTTATGTAGGAGCCGGGGGCGTAGTTCTTCTCCCTGGATCCGTCGACAGCCCCGAATTTTTCTTTCAACGCCTCCTTTTCGGGGTCATAATAGCGCGGGCGATAGTTGAAGACCCGGTGCTCCTGAGACCCGAAGAAGCTGAAATTGAATATTCCCATATCCTGTATATTACCAAATATATCCTTATACCCGTATATATCCTGCAAACCAATATATCCCGTACCTGTATATATCCTGCAAAATTAATCATTTTTCGTTACATTTGCGTCCGGAGAAGGAGACATATATCAAGTTTGATTACAAGAGAAACTAAAATTGAGAGCGTTATGGAAGATATCAGAACAGGACAGGGATATGACGTGCACGCGATTGCGGAGGGGCTGCCGATGTGGCTCTGCGGAGTGAAAATCGACGGCCCGGCGGGATTCGTCGCGCATTCGGACGGCGATGTGGCGATTCACGCCCTCTGCGACGCTATGCTCGGGGCTCTCGCGCTCGGCGACATCGGACGGCATTTCCCCGACAGCTCCGACGAGTACGCCGGCATCGACAGCAAGATTCTCCTCTCCCGTGTGAACGGTCTGGTCGCGGAGCGCGGCTACAGAATCGGGAACGCGGACATCACCATCGCCCTCCAGGCTCCGAAACTCGCCCCGTACATACAGAAGATGCGCGAGACGCTCGCCGGAGTGCTCGGCTGCCCCGCCGACCGCATCTCCGTCAAGGCCACGACCACGGAACGGCTCGGCTTCGTCGGGCGCGGAGAAGGCTGCGAGGTCTGGGCCGCCGTGCTGCTGCTGAAATAATTTTGCAAAAAATCGGCAGGAACGCATACAACTGAAAAAATTTTTTCTAACTTGCACCCCGTATTAGTGGTTAAGGACTGCCTGAGCCGTCAACAGGAATGACGACGAGGACAATTCGAGTTAAAACGTGAAAGAAATAAATTGCCTCAGATTTTTCAATTATTTTCGAGTATAGATTTCTTTTTGAAGATGGAGTGTACTGGAGGTACACGACTGATGAGAAAATAAATATAGACCGAAAAGAATGAAAAAGATGATGCAGGTTATTTCTTGAAGGTTTTTAAATTAATTATTTTAGTAGTTATGTGTTTCAAAAATTTGCTTTCAAAGGCGATTCCAGCCTTTGCAGGGGTCGCGCTGGCATTCGCCGGATGTGACAAGGTTCAGACCCCCCCCAATGAGAATCCGACGCCGGAGCCGGAGCCGGAAACCAGGTTCGAGATGACGGTTACGGATGTCACCACGTCATCCTGCTCCGTCAGCATCTTCAAGAAGGATGAAAACGAGCAGAGATTCTACTACGCCTATGTAAGGAAGAAGAGCTTCGACAAGCTCGGCGAAACTTTTCAGGAAAAGGCGAAAGCCTACTATCTGGGAGAAGTCAGCTTCTATGTGAATGACTTCAAGTACTCTCTGGAGGAGGCTCTTGAGACAATCACAAGCGCGGAAAACCTCGAGGAGCGCGCGGTGTCCAGGCTAAACGGCAACACGGTCTATGTGGTGATTGCCGGATATGTCGACGCGGCGGGAAATCCTGTCGGCGACTTCGAAGGCTGCGAGTTCAAGACGGATGCTCCGGAGCCGTCCGACAACAAGATAGAGGTCACGGTCAGCAACATCACGGCGCGTTCGGCGCACGTCAGCGTCACCGCCACGAACGCCACGGACCAGTACAAGACGCAAGTCTTCGAGGCCACTCTGTTCGGAGACCTCACGGGCGCGGAACTGGCGGACGAAATGCTGGAATACTACAGTAGTATGCCCGTCTACAAGAAAGGCAACTACGAAACGGACGTCACGAAACTGAAAGCCGACACCAAATACATCGCGGCGGCCGTCGGATGCACTGACAACGCGCCCACGACCGACATCGCCACTGTCGAGTTCACGACCGGACCGACCGGCGACATCGGAAAATGGAATTTCACGTCCAATTTCACTGACGGCACATACAAGGGCTACAAGATCAATGTGGAAATCGTTCCTAACGACGACACCTTCGACTACTGCTACGAGCTCATCCCCGTCGAATATTCGCAGGAGGCGTTCTACGCGCAGTTCCTGGAGAATTTCAAGAGTATGGAGAAAAACAATATCAAGGATGTCGCGGCATACACGAAACTGTACGGCACGTACGGGACCATAACGAAAAAAGACCTGAACGTGAAACCGGGCCGCTCCTACAGAGTGGCGGCCGTTCCTGTGGATCCGAAGGCGAACGAGTTCTACGGAGTGATTTTCGGCCAGGCCTTTGAAATCGAAGAGCCGGAATATTCCGACATCACCATCTCCCTCGACTGGGACAAATACTTCGACGGAGCGGAACTCCCGAATCTGTACCTCGGCGACGGAGCGATATTCACCCCGGTCGTCACGACGGACGCGAAGAAATATTTCTACGGGGCGTTTGTCGACGACGGGACGACTTATTCGAAGGAAGACATCATCTACTCCCTTTTGACGAAAGGCGGCAGGACCCAGTCCTCCTGGATCAAGGCTCTGAGGGTGGAGTTCGACAAGGACGCGGTGGTTTACGCCGTGGCAGTCGATGACGCCGGGCACTTCGGAAAGGTGTTCTCGAAGAAGTTCAAGCTGACCAGAGAAGGCGTGTCGCCGGCTGACGAATATTCGTCAGCGAAGGCTGCCGGCACGTCCGACGCTGAATAGCGGACCGCCCTCCCCGCAAAAATCTGCAAAAAATCGGCAGGAACGCATACAAGTGAAAAAATTTTTCCTAACTTGCGCCCCGTAAAAGACAGAAACTTATCAGTGGTAAGGACTGCCGGAGCGATCCGGTTCGGGCATCAGGGCCGGCGGTTCAGTTTGATTATTACATTATTTCAGTAGTTATGTGTTTTAAAAATTTGCTTTCAAAGGCGATTCCAGCCTTTGCAACGGTCGCGCTGGCGTTCGCCGGATGTGACAAGGTTCAGACCCCCCCCAGTGAGAATCCGACGCCGGAGGTGAGACATTTCACGGTGGAAGTGACGGACATCACCACGACAGGCTGCACCGTCAGCATCGCCAAGGATGACGAGGATCAGCTTTTCTACTACGGCATAACCCGGAAGAAGGACTTCGAGGAACTCGGCAAGACTTTCCAGGAAAGGGCGAAAGCCTATTATGAAGGCGATATTGCATTCTATACGGACGAGTTGGGATACACCGAAGAAGAGGCCATCGCAGAGATTACGAGCGGTGTCGACCTCGAAGATTTCCCTATAGATTACCTTTATGGGAAAACCACCTTTGTGCTGATTGTGGGATACATCAAGCCGGACGGGACTCCTGCCGGCGATTTCGAATGCACGGAGTTCGAGACCCCGGCCCCTCAGGCCTCCGACAACAAGCTGACGATAACGGTCAGCGACGTCACGGCGCGCACCGCGCACATAAGCGTCACCACCACGAACTCAGACCAGTACACTGTCAGATGCTTCCCGGCCACGCAGTTCGGAGACCTTGCAGGCGAAGAGCTGGCGGCGGAGATGCTGTACTATTATATGCTGTGGGGCGGAGATGCGAATTCCGGAGACTTTGAAGATGACTTCGAGAAACTGAAAGCCGACACCAAATACATCGCGGCGGCCGTCGGATACACCGACTGCGCGGCCACGACCGACATCGTCACTGCCGAGTTCACGACCCTGAAGGCCGGTGACGCCGGGAAATGGAAGTTAACCTCAGTCAAATACACCGACGGGGACTACAAAGGCTACAGACTCAACGCCGAGATGGTTCCGAACGACCCCACCATCGACTACTGCTATGAGCTCATCCCTACCACGTACACTGAAGAGGCGTTCCTCAAGCAGTTCAAGGAGAATCTGGTGCTCTCTGAAGAAGAGGGGCTCGACAAAGAAGACTATATAGAAATTTTCGGCGCATACGGAACCTACACTGCGGAATATCTGAGCGTGAAACCTGGCCAATCCTACAGAATCGCGGCTGTTCCGGTGGATCCGGTGACCCGTGAATTTGTCGGAGTGATTTTCAGCGAACCGATCACAATCGAGACTCCGGAGGCCTCAACAGTCGCGGTCACCTCAGTCGAGTGGGACAAATATTTCGACGGAGCCGCAATCGCGGAGATAGATAAGGATTACTCATACTTCGGCGACAATGCGGTGTTCCGGCCTGTTGTCACCACAGACGTGGAGGACTACTTCTATTACGTCTTCGAGGATGACGGCAAGACTTACACGAAAGAAGACATAGTCTATAAGCTTCTGGATTACGGTTACAGATGGTCAAACGACATCACTGCGCCGTTCGACGCCGACGCCGTAATCTATGCGGTCGCAGCGGATGAAAACGGCCTGTTCGGACCGGTGTACGAGAAGAAGTGCAAGTTCACCAAGACCGGGGCGGCGTCGGCTGATGGGTATTTCGACCAGACCTACCCGGGCGAGGAAGCGAAGACTGCCGCCGTAAGGAAGGCGAAGGGCGGCGACACCGACGCGAAGAAAGCCGCCGTCGAGAAAATCCGCAGGAACTGGACAAAAGGAAATCTCAGCACTTTCGACGCGGAGTAGAATCCGAAACATATTGCGGAGTAGAATCCGGAACATACTCTATGACAAGGGGCTGACTAAAAAGTATTAGTCAAGCCCCTTTTTCTTGTTTTCGGCGAGGTCAACCTCGACCTTGTCTCCAAATACTCAATTCTCAGAGGGTTATTCTGACTTTTTAGTCACCCTCACCTTTTTTCACCCCTCAACCCCCTTTTTCCTCCCCTCACCCCCGCAGACCGGGCGGGGTGGACATTTGGACGCCGCAGCGAGATGCCTGCGAGGGCGGGCTGGCTTAAAAGGATGCAGTGCAAGGCTTGCGACGAACCTTTTCGATAAGTGAGAGCAGAGCCAAGCTTGCTTGGGCTATGCCGAACGCAGAAAAGTGGCGATTGAAAATCGAACACAAACCGCAGCAACCTTTCGGTTGTGAGGATTTTATCAAGGAGCATAACGAAGCAAGACACCCGTGAGGGCGGGCTGGCTTAAAAGGATGCAGTGCAAGGCTTGCGAAACCTTTTTAACCGGAGCAACCTTGAGGTTGTGAGGATTAAAAAGTTGAGCATAACGAAGCAATGCGCCTTTTAGGACAGCCCGTCAGGCAGCGCGGAGGCGGGCTGGATTAAAAGGATGCAGTGCAAGGCTTGCGAAACCTTTTTAACCGGAGCAACCTTGAGGTTGTGAGGATTAAAAAGTTGAGCGTAACGCAGCAATGCGCCTTTTAAGCCAGCCCGCCAGCAAATCATTTGATTTCGTGGAGAGCGACAACCTCATCCAGCCACCCCGGCAGCAGTTTCACATTGTTCACCCGGGAGGCCATATCCGCAGGCGCGAACCAGTATATGCCCAAGTCCTCGCACTTCTGCGCAATCGACTTGCTCAAAGGCAGATAGCTCACCAGCAGAGCCTTAGAGTCCGTGCCTCCGTAGGTCTTCCGCACGCTGTCAATCTTGAAGACGTCCCCGGAGAAGATCTCGCCCGACTTGCACTCGACCAGCAGCAGCCGCTGCCTGTCATTCACCAGCAGATCGACCTCGTTCTTGACGGAGACATTGTCCACATCATTGAAAATCACGTCCCTCCAGATGCCGTGCCCCGACTTTCCGCCGCGCTCCCTGTCCCACTGCGCGATGACGTCGGCGACGATTATCTCCCACCAGCGCCCGATGAACATAATCTCGCAGCTGCGCCTGCAGGCCGAGTCGAACAAGACCTCCGCCCCCTTGAAAATGGTCAGCGTGCCCCCGTCAGTCTCGATGCGGTAGCCGCAGTGCAGCTTCCCCGAGAAATACTTTCCGCGCTTGGGTTCCGGAAGACCCCGGAACCATCTCTTCGCCTCGGAATAGACATTGAAGTTCCTCTCTATGAACTTCTTGGCGTAATAGGCCGTGTTGACGTCGAGCGGGTTCATCTTCCCCACGTCCTCGAACTGACGCACGCTGTTCCCGTAGAGTTTCATATACTCGGCGTTGCTGACCGTCTGGGTCAGACGCTTGCGCCGGTAGTCGAAAGTGTCGATCCAGTAGCCGTCCTGAGTGATGTAAATCCCCCGCTGACCGAACTCCATCGCCACTTTCCCGGCCGCCATAGCCATAATCTTCGTCCCCTCCGAAAGGTTGTAGATGAACTCCCCGCCGGGATTCGCCTCCTGAATCTCGCCGCACACCCGCATAATCCCCTCGACGTCGTAGAGTCCGACGAGATATTCCTTCACCTTGATTTTCGGCGATATGAGACGGAGCATATCCCTGTAGGAGCCCCGGGTCTCCTTCGTCGCCAGAAGATGAATGATGTCGGGTGCGAACTCCTTGATTCCGAGATATATGGAGTCCAGATCCTTGCCGACCGTGATTATCTGATGCCTTGTCTTTTCCATATCTTCGCCGTTTCCGGAGCCTGAATGCGATTCCGGGGATATGAAAATCCCCCGCAGAGCTTCAGCTCCCGGGGGACAAAGATAGTAATCTTTGTGTGTCTTTTTGGGCTATATGCGATTTCATCGCTCTTTTCGGCGTTCGGCATAGCTCAAGCAAGCTTGGCTCTGCTCTCACTTATCGAAAAGAGTCCTTTTTTCATCGGTCGTGTACGCCCGGGGGAGCGGCTTACTTCTGGAAATATTTTTTCCAGAGGCCCTGGAAGCCTGCGCCGTGGCGCGCCTCATCGCGGGCCATCTCGTGGACGGTGTCGTGAATCGCGTCCAGATTCTGCGCCTTGGCGAGCTTGGCGATGCGGAACTTGTCCTCGCACGCGCCCTGCTCCGCAAGCATCCTCTTCTGTACGTTGGTCTTGGTGTCCCAGACGCACTCCCCGAGCAGTTCCGCGAACTTGGCGGCGTGCTCGGCCTCCTCGAACGCATAACGCTTGAACGCGTCCGCGATTTCAGGATAACCCTCCCGGTCGGCCTGACGGCTCATCGCGAGATACATCCCCACTTCGGAGCACTCCCCCGAGAAATGGGCGCGGAGCCCCTCGAGAATTTCCGGATCGACGCCCTTGGCGACACCGAGTTCGTGTTCGCAGGCCCAGTTCAACGCGCCATCCTCTTCCTTGACCTCGACGAACTTGTCGGACTTCGCGTGGCAGAGAGGACACTCCGCAGGCGGTTCAGTTCCCTCATAAACATAACCGCAGACCATACATCTGAATTTCTTAACCATAATCGAATTTTTTAATCGTTTAACCTATTGCATTTTGCGCGATTCAGTTTTGAATCATTCAAAATCACTCCGCAAAGATAACAATTATTTAAAGGAAGCCTCATCGCGTGCTCATTTTTTTGCGCCTTGCGCAAAAAAAATGAGCTGTCGTCGCTCCCGCGAGGACACCTCATACTAACCACATAATTAATAACACTAAAACTAATAACCGGAGAAACGAATTTGCAACTACTGTGCCAAAACCATATCTCCGTAAAAATATTTTCGCATATTTTCACATATTCTTATATATCCCTCCCTACATCCTTACATATCCCTCCACATATTCTTACATATCCCCTCCTCCCCCCATATCCCCGAATCCGGCTCTGAAACGGGACGGCGACGGACGATTGCGGAAGTCTGATTTTGTGACTATCTTTGCAGGATTCCGAAATCCGGGACGCAGGTAAAGACCGGGGATAGGCCACGGACGACGGACACAGGACGGACAGACACAGGACAGGGACAACAATATGAAATACATACGGAATTTCTGCATAATCGCCCACATCGACCACGGAAAGAGCACGCTCGCCGACAGGATGCTGGAAATCACGGACACTCTGAACGCCAGAGAGATGGAGAATCAGGTGCTCGACTCGATGGATCTCGAACGGGAGAAAGGCATCACCATAAAGAGCCACCCGATTCAGATGCAGTACAGGTACAAGGGCGAAGACTACACGCTCAATCTCATCGACACTCCGGGGCACGTCGACTTCTCCTACGAGGTCTCACGGGCCATCGCCTCCTGCGAGGGTGCGCTGCTCGTCGTGGACGCCACGCAGGGCATTCAGGCGCAGACCATCTCCAACCTCTATCTCGCTGTGGAGCACGGACTTGAGATAATCCCCGTGCTGAACAAGATCGATATGGACGCGGCGATGCCGGAGGTCGTGTCCGACCAGATCGTCGACCTCATAGGATGCAGGCACGAGGAGATTCTGCTCGCCTCCGGAAAGACCGGGCAGGGGGTGAGGGAGATTCTGGACGCGATCGTGGAGAGAGTGCCCGCGCCTGACGGAAACCCGGACGCGCCGCTCCAGGCCCTGATCTTCGACTCGGTGTTCAACTCCTTCCGGGGAATCATCGCCTATTTCAAGGTGGAGAACGGGACTATCCGCACCGGAGACAAGGTGAAGTTCTTCAACACGGGCAAGGAATATGTCGCCGATGAAGTCGGAGCACTGAAGATGAAGCTCTGCCCGCGTGACGAAATCCCCTGCGGAAGCGTAGGCTACATAATCTCCGGAATCAAGACCGCGAGCGAGGTGAAGGTCGGCGACACCATCACGACCGTGGCTAATCCCTGCGGGGAGGCCATCGCGGGCTTCGAGGAGGTGAAACCGATGCTCTTCGCCGGAATGTACCCGGTGGAGACAGACCAGTACGAGGAGCTCCGCGCCGACCTGGAGAAGTTCCAGCTCAACGACGCGTCGTTCGTGTTCGAGCCGGAGTCCTCGCTCGCCCTGGGCTTCGGATTCCGCTGCGGGTTCCTCGGGCTGCTCCATCTCGAAATCGTGCAGGAGAGGCTGTTCAGGGAGTTCGGGATGGATGTGATCACGACCGTGCCGAACGTCTCCTACAAGGTGTATACGACCCAGGGCGAGTGCGTCGACGTGCACAACCCCTCCGGGCTGCCCGCCCCGACGCTCATAGACCACATCGAAGAGCCGTACATCCGCGCCCAGGTCATCTCGAAGGCCGATTTCTACGGCCCGATAATGAAGCTCTGCCTCGACAAGAGAGGTACTCTGACGAATCAGCGCTACATCACGGCGGACCGCCTGGAG
>CAVIXF010000007.1:0-16032 GCA_963646585.1 Candidatus Gastranaerophilales bacterium HUM_1
GGACAGGGAAGAAACGGGAGGGACGAAACGGGGACACGGGTCATCGAAAGACGGAGCGGAGCGAAGAGCGGCGTCGGGAAGAAAGTGCGGGAGAACGTGCAGAGAAGGAAGACGGAGTCGTTCCGCTTCGACCCGAACACTGCGGGCCTCGAAGACCTGCAGCGGCTCGGATTCTCGCTCAAGCAGGCGCAGGCCATCGACAATTACCGGAACAAGGGAGGACGCTTCCGCAGGAAGTCCGATTTCGCCAAGTCGTTCGTGGTCGCGGACTCCGTGTTCCGGCGGCTGGAACCATATATCGACATTCCGAAGCTGGACCTGAACCTCGCGGATTCGGCGGCGTTCGACGCCCTGCCGGGAATCGGCGGATGGTTCGCCCGTCAGATGGTCCGCTACAGGGAACGGATCGGGTGCTACTCCTTTACGGAGCAGCTGATGGAAATCCGCAATTTCGACAGGGAGAAATTCGACAATCTGAGCGACCTGGTCTTCGTCTCTCCGCAGACGGCCGTCCCCTACCCTCTCTGGACGCTTCCGGAAGAGGAGCTGAGACGGCATCCGTACATAGGCGGCGCGGCTCACGGAATCGTACTGTTCCGCAGTTCGCAGCCGAAGGAGAAGTGGAGCGTCGAAGAACTTCTGCACAACAGGGTGCTGCCGGAGGACGACGCACGGCGGCTCGGGCGATGCCTGATTGCAGATCCGTAACGGCTATGGAAGCTGCCTTATTGCAGCATCGTGACGGCTATGGCAATGCCCGATCGCAGCTCCGTGACGGCATCGGGCCAAAGTTTCCGGTCAAAATTCCGGTCAAAGTTTATCCGGCGGGACGCGATGAATCTGCGAACTATTTAATACCTTTGCGAGGGAAAAAATTTAATCATCTTAAATATCTTATATGGCAAAAGAAGTTGAACCGCAGGAGAACGCCTCCGCGAACGCCGCGAAGCTCAAGGCTTTGCAGGCTACCATAGACAAAATCGAGAAGGACTACGGGAAAGGGACGATAATGAAGCTCGGCGACCAGCCGAAGTTCGAAGTCTCGGTGATTCCGAGCGGCTCCATCGCGCTTGACCACGCGCTTGGAATCGGCGGATACCCGAGGGGAAGGGTCATCGAAATTTACGGGCCGGAGTCCAGCGGAAAGACGACCCTCGCAATCCACGCGATAGCCCAGGCGCAGAAGCAGGGCGGAATCGCCGCAATCATCGACGCCGAGCACGCCTTCGACCGCAGTTATGCGAAGAATCTCGGGGTGGACCTCGACACCTTGCTCATCTCCCAGCCGGACAACGGCGAACAGGCTCTTGAAATCGCCGACAACCTCATCCGCTCCGGCGCGATTGACATCATCGTCATAGACTCCGTGGCGGCGCTCACCCCGAAAGCCGAAATCGAAGGCGAGATGGGCGACGCGAAGATGGGGCTTCAGGCACGGCTTATGAGCCAGGCGCTCAGAAAGCTCACCGCGAACATCAGCAAGACCAACACCTGCTGCATATTCATCAACCAGCTGCGAGACAAAATCGGCGTGATGTTCGGCAATCCGGAGACGACCACCGGCGGAAACGCTCTCAAGTTCTACGCTTCAGTCCGCGTCGACGTGCGCAGGACCACCCAGATCAAGGACGGCGACGAGGCGCTCGGAAACCGCACAAGGGTCAAGATCGTGAAGAACAAGATGGCCCCGCCTTTCAAGAAGGCCGAGTTCGACATAGTCTTCGGAGAGGGAATCTCGCACGTGGGCGAGGTCATCGACCTCGGAGTCGAGTACGACATCATCAAGAAGAGCGGCTCCTGGTTCAGCTACAACGACCAGAAGCTTGCGCAGGGGCGCGAGGCAGTGAAGCAGCTGCTCACGGACAATGTCGAGCTGTGCGACGAGATCGAAGCCCAAATCCGGGAAGCACTTGAGAAAGTGCAGGACTAAATTACGGGGCGAATAAAAACGGGGCGAATAAAAAGCGGTCTGCGGCGTTGGGGGTCTTGATGAAATCCTCACAACCGTAAACGGAGCGAATAAAAAGCGGTCTGCTTCGTTGGATGTCTTGATGAAATCCTCACAACCATAAGGTTGCTGCGGTATTCATCCGCGCCATCCGCCTTGCATCCCATCTTTTTCTTCATCCCCTTTCCTGGAAATAAAAAAAAGTGGCTTGGCTGAAAAAACATCAGTCAAGCCACTTGAATTTTATGCTCAATTGTAAAATTTGTTTTCAGAGTGTGATTGCAAGGCTTGCAAAGCCGTCAAAACCGGAGTCACCTCTCGGCAATGAGGATTTTGAGGTTTTTGCGCAACGCGGCAAGCGCCTCTGAAAACAGATTTTATTACTGCTCCTCCGGAGCGTCCGGATTGCCGTTCGGATCCGGCTGCCCGTTGAACGGGCCCTGAGGGCCGGCCTGCGGGCCGCTCTGCTGAGCGCCGCCCTTGGCCATCTCCTCGGAAGCGGCGTGCCAAGCCTGCTCAAGCTCGGAGTTGTACCTGTCGATGTCGGCGATGTTCTGCGCCTTGACAGCCTCCTTGAGGGAGTTGACCGCGCTTTCGATTGCGGACTTGTGGTTCGCCGGAATCTTGTCGCCGAGCTCCTTGAGGTTCTTCTCGGTCTGGAAGCACATCGCGTCGGCGTTGTTGATCTTGTCAATCCTCTCCTTCTCCGCCTTGTCGGCCTCCTCGTTCGCCTTGGCCTCGTCACGCATCCTCTTGACCTCCTCGTCTGACAGGCCTGATGAAGCCTCGATTCTGATCTTCTGCTCCTTGCCTGTGGCGTTGTCCTTCGCGCTGACGTTCAGGATTCCGTTGGCGTCGATGTCGAAGGTCACCTCAATCTGAGGCACTCCCCTCGGAGCCGGCGTGATGCCGTCGAGGACGAAGTTGCCGATGAGCTTGTTGTCCTTTGCGAGAGTACGCTCGCCCTGCAGGACGTGGATGTCGACTGCCGGCTGATTGTCCGCCGCCGTTGAGAATATCTGTGACTTGCGGGCCGGAATCGTCGTGTTCGCGTCGATGAGCTTCGTCATCACGCCGCCCATAGTCTCGATACCGAGTGAAAGCGGGGTCACGTCGAGAAGGACAACATCCTTCAATGAAGCTTCGCCTGAAAGGATACCGCCCTGGACTGCCGCGCCGATTGCGACGACCTCATCCGGATTCACGCTCTTGTTAGGCTCTTTGCCGAAGAACTTCTTCACGAGCTCCTGAACGGCCGGGATTCGCGTCGAACCTCCGACAAGCAGCACCTCGTCGATGTCTGAAGGCTGAAGCCCCGCATCCGCGAGAGCCTTGCGGCACGGCTCGAGAGTCCTGTTGATGAGACTGTCGGCGAGCTGCTCGAACTTGGCCCTCGTGAGAGTCTTGACCAGATGCTTAGGAATACCGCCCACAGGCATTATGTAAGGCAGGTTGATTTCGGTCGAAGTCTGGCTTGAAAGCTCGATCTTCGCCTTCTCCGCAGCCTCCTTAAGTCTCTGGAGAGCCATCGGGTCGGCTTTGAGGTCGATTCCGTCGTTTTCTGAAGCGAACTCCTGCGCGAGCCAGTCGATGATGACCTGGTCGAAGTCGTCACCTCCGAGGTGCGTGTCGCCGTTGGTCGATTTCACTTCGAACATACCGCCGCCTAGGTCGAGGATGGAGATATCGAAGGTACCTCCGCCGAGGTCGAAGACCGCGATCTTCATATCCTTGTGCATCTTGTCCAGACCGAACGCAAGCGCTGCCGCAGTCGGCTCGTTCACGATACGCTTCACGTCGAGACCCGCAATCTTGCCGGCTTCCTTGGTGGCCTGACGCTGAGAGTCGGAGAAGTAGGCCGGGACAGTAATGACCGCCTCCGTAACTTCCTGACGCAGATAGTCTTCAGCCGTCTTCTTCATTTTCTGAAGAATCATTGCGGAAATCTCCTGCGGAGTGTAGAGACGGCCGTCGATGTCGACACGCGGAGTGTTGTTCTCGCCCCTCACGACTTTGTAAGGCACGCGCTCGATCTCCTTCGTGACCTGGTCGTAGGTCTCGCCCATAAACCTCTTGATGGAATACACCGTCTTGTGAGGGTTGGTGATGGCCTGACGCTTTGCCGGATTACCGATTTTCCTTTCGCCGCTGTCCGTGAAAGCCACGACGGAAGGGGTCGTCCTCTGTCCTTCGTTGTTGATGATGACGGTCGGCTCGTTGCCTTCCATTACGGCTACGCAAGAGTTCGTAGTACCGAGGTCAATACCGATGATTTTTCCCATAATATTTCAAATTTTAATTTATTCAACTTTTTAATTTATTCAACTTAACTCACCGTCCGCGACTTACGGACGACAGAATCCGGATGAACGAAACTTGTGCCAACGCCTCCGGAGGGGTCTTGTCGTGACATTTTGTCAGTTTTGAGGAATATTTTCGGGATATTGAATGACAATTTGTAATTTTGCCGTCCGTCAGGATATGACTGAATACGGAGATATCCGATACGGACATATATAAATACAACAAAATGATTTACAGAAGATTGGACGACGCTGAATACGAAGACCTGAAGTCGAGGATACTCTATGAGGACAACCACATTCTGATTGTCAACAAAAGATGCGGGGAAATCATACAGGGCGACAAGACCGGCGACGAACCGCTGAGCGAGGCGTACAAGGCGTTCATCGCGCAGAGGGACGCGAAGCCCGGACAGGTTTTCGTCGGAGTGCCTCACCGTCTCGACAGGCCGGTCAGCGGAATTGTCATTCTCGCGAAGACGTCAAAGGCGCTCGAAAGGCTGACCGCGATGTTCCGCGACGGGAGCATCCACAAGACTTACTGGGCGCTCAGCTGCGCCGCCCCCCAGCCCGAGGAGGGGGAGCTAACCGACTGGATGGTCAGGAACGAGAAGCAGAACAAATCCTACATCTGCAAGAGCCCGGACGCGGACAGGAACAGGCCGTCGGACGGGGGAAAGGCTCCGAGACCGGACGCGAAACTGGCAAAACTGCGCTATCGTCTGGCGGGAAGCACTCAAAGATATTTTCTGATTGAAGTCCGGCTGCTCACAGGCCGCCACCACCAAATCCGCTGCCAGCTGGCGAACATCGGCTGCGTCATCAAGGGCGACCTAAAATACGGCGCACCCCGCTCCAACGCCGACGGAGGCATCTGCCTCCACTCCCGCAGCGTGAACTTCATCCACCCGGTGAAGAAGACGGAAATCACAATCACCGCCCCGCCCCCCGCCTCCTGGCCGGAGCTTATATGATCAGGAACTTGTTCCAAGATGCATTCGAAGACCATTATCCGCGATTTATGGAAATAGAATCCGGCAAATTGCGCGATTTATGGAAATAGAATCGCCAAAATTTGTCGTTTTATGGAAATAGGGCTACCTTTGCAGTCAAAACAAGAAGCCCGATGAACACACAAACATTGCTGTCAATCGTAGCGGAGCAGCGTGAGGAGCTGCTGGAGAACGATTACTCGAATCTATGCCAACGCCCGGAAGAATCACAACTTGATTTGAAAAGCAACCGGGCTCAAGTGGTAATCGGGGTAAGGCGATGCGGAAAATCCACCTTGTGCGAAATGTTTCTCAAACGGAACGGGATTGAATTTGCCTATGTGAATTTTGACGACAACCGGATGGAGGGTATGACGGCAAGCGATTTGGACTGTCTGCTTGAGGCATTGTATATGACATACGGAGAGTTCAAATATCTGTTCCTCGACGAGATTCAGAACATCGACGGCTGGCCGCTCTTTGTCAATCGGCTTCTCAGGCATAAGATGCACCTTTTCATTACGGGCTCCAACTCGAAATTACTAAGTAAAGAGTTGAGTACGCACTTGACCGGAAGAAACAATACAGTTGAGCTCTATCCTTTCTCATTCTCTGAATACTGCAAGATGAAGAAGACCGATACGACTTCACTGTCAACGAAAGCGAAAGGTCTCCGTAAAAGTGCGCTGCACGAATATCTCGCGAAAGGAGGATTCCCCGAACTGTTCAATGAGACCAACCGCAGAGGATACATAAACGGATTGTTGAACGCAATCATCCAGAACGACATAGCACAACGCTTCAGAGTCCGCAATGTCGAGGTTCTGCGAAGAATAGCAGCCTATCTTTCAGACAATTACTGTCAGGAATTTGTCGCCAAGACTGTCGGTGAACTGTTCGGCGTGTCAAACCATACGGCGGAAAACTACTGCTCTTACTTGAAGGAGGCATTTCTGCTGGTAGGCGTGAACCGGTTCTCATACAAGAGCAGAGACCGTGTGAGAAACGAGAAGATATATGTCGTGGACACGGCATTTGTTACGGAACGCGAAGACAGCCTGTCGCCGGAAAATCTCGGATGGAAATTGGAAAATGCCGTGTGCATCGAGCTGTTGCGTCGCTGCAAGCCCCTTTTCTGTGATGTCTTCTACTATAAGGAAGCATCCTCGCAGATTGATTTTGTCATAGCGAAGGACGGAAATGTGCGGGAATTGATACAGGTGTCGTACGACATCTCAAATGAAAAGACCCGCAACAGGGAAATCCGAGGGTTAAAGAACGCGGCGCGGAAGCTCAACTGCGGAAATCTGACTCTTGTGACTTTCGAAGAATATGAGACAATCGAGGAAGACGGCTATACGATCAATATAGTTCCAGCAACCGAGTGGCTGCTGAAAAGATAGATGGGACGAGACCGGCCACAGGTTCTGGAGACCTATGGAAATCCAGTCCTGAGAAATACCATAATCAATATAACTATCAATATAACCATAGTACCGACATCCCGGTGTATCTCCGTATGTGAAAAGGAGATATATCGACTTGTTCCTGTCGGTTCTGAAATTGCATCCGACACCTGTTTCAAAAAGGATATGTCTCACCACAGTCTCGACGGACTTCGTCCAGATGGGCCGGTTCATCGGGGAAATGCAAGTTTTGGACAAATAGTCGGGGACTATTTGCCCAAAACCTATGTCGCAACCCATATTCTGGAAAAATAGGGCATCCACTAACAAGACCGGTATTCTCTACACTGCAGGGAATATGTCGCGGCCGGCTACGACGCGCAGCTCAAGTCTGTCGTAATGCTGAAGAACCACGCCCACGCCCTGCCACGGAAGGAAAGGGCAAAGGTCTGGCAGCCGGTGAGGCACGTGGCGGCAGGCCTGACGCACTGGCAGAAGCCTACCCTCCCCTATGACGAGCGTCCGTTCGGCGAAGAGCTGCTTGGCAAGTACTTCGACATCGCCGCCACTCCGGAGGAGGCCGACTTCGCCCTCGTTGCGATAAAGAGCCCGATCGGCCATTGGGGCTACATCCTGCCGAACGACGAGTACCCGGAGGGGCGCTATCAGCCGATAAGCCTCCAGTACGCCCCCTACACCGCCGAGTCTGCCCGCGAGAGGAGCATAGCCGGAGACGGTCCCGCCGACAACCGCTCCTACAGGGGCTTCACCGAGACCACCTCAAACGAGGCGGATATGAAGCTCGTGGTTGACACAAAGGCGGCAATGGGAGACAAGCCGGTGATTGTGGTCGTCTCCTGCGACCGCCCGTTCGTTCCGGCGGAGATTGAGCCTGCCGCCGACGCCCTGCTGCTCGCCTTCGGGGTGTCCAACAACGCGCTTTTAGACATAATCAGCGGTCGCTTCGAGCCGTACGGTCTCCTTCCGATGCAGATCAAGGGACACAGCCTATACCGGATGGACGAGATTGCCGGTTGAACTTGTCGTAGCGTATCCATTCGGGACGAAAGCGGTTACAGGTCCTGGAGGCTGCGGCGGTAGTCGGAGGGGGACATCGAGGTTCGGCGGCGGAAGAAGCGGCCGAGGTAGGACTGGTCGGGGAAGCTGAGGCGGTCGGCGATTTCCTGGAGAGACATCTCGGAAAAGGTCAGAAGAATCTTTATCTCCTGGACGATCACATAATCAATGAGTTCCTTTGGAGAGTCCCCCGACACGGAGTGGGTGATTCCGGCAAGGTAGCGCGGGGTGATGCAGAGCCGGTCTGCGTACCAGGACACGTCGCGGTGGCGGCGGCATTCGGCGTTCACGAGGTTCATAAAACGGCCGTAGATCTCCTCCCTGCGCGAGTTGTGCCGGGATTCAGGCTCGTCGGCGTAGCGTCTCACCTTGTCATAGACGTCGAGGCTGAAGCCGCGCAGGAGGTTCATCGCGATGAGGCTGCGGCAGTTGTTGTGCGGGTCGGACTGGATGTCGCTGAGGATGGTGAAATAGGCCAGAGTCTTGGCCGAGTCTCCGCTGCGGTGGTGATAGAGCGGGCTTTCATACAGACGGTTGAAGAATATGGAGTCGAAGCGCATAAACGCCTGATTGGAAATCTCCCGTGAAAAAACGAGCACGCGCGCGACGAAGTCCGGGCTTGTGCGCATTATGGAGAACACCGTGTCACAGAGCAGGAAAGCCTCGCTTCCGGCGTCGGCCTCAAACTCTCTCGTGTCGATGCTGAACACTGCCGTGCCGCTTATGCAGAGCACAATCACGGTGCAGTTCAGGCGTATCGGCTCCGATGTCAGTTCGTCGGCTTTCAGTTCACGCGCCCAGAAGCCGTCGCCGCCCGTCAGCGAATCTTCTATATATTCCTTCAACTTCTTCATATTCCGGAATCGTCTCGGCAAAGTTAGAGATTTTGTTCCGATTATGAACAATTCCCGCGAAGTTTTGAAATCCTCTGGCGCGGTTTTTAGCCTTACCTTTGCATCCGCTTTCCAAATCAGCAACATAATGAAAAGAAGTAGTGTATTGACGGCGGCGCTGGGCTGCCTTTTGTCTGTCGCAGGCTGCGGAAACGGCGGCGCGGGCGACGGAACGCAAAAAAACGAGATTCCGACGATGAAGGTCACGACACGGGATGTGGTCCTTTCCGAGCATTATCCCGCGACGATTCAGGGACGGCAGGACATCGAAATCCGGTCGCAGGTCTCGGGAACGATTTCAAAGGTGAACGTCACGGAAGGACAGAAAGTCCGCAAGGGGCAGTCCCTCTTCATAATCGACCAGGTGCCGTTCAAGGCCGCTCTCCAGATGGCTCAGGCGAATGTCGAGTCCGCCAACGCGGGCGTCGCCACGGCGCAGCTGCTCTACGACAGCCGTCAGGAGCTGTTCAACAGAAAGGTCATTTCCGAATTTGACCTGCTCACGGCGAGGAACCAGCTGCTCACGGCGAAGGCGGGTCTCGCGCAGGCCGAGGCGCAGCTCGTGAACGCGGAGAACAATATGAAATACACCCGGGTCCTCAGCCCGGCGGACGGGGTCATCGGGACGCTTCCGTTCCGTGAGGGCGCGCTTGTCTCCCCGAGCACCGCGACTCCGCTCACGACGGTCTCCGACAATTCTCAGATGTATGTATATTACTCACTGTCAGAGACCAAGCTTCTCCGGCTCACGGAGCGGCACGGCAGTATGGACGAGGTTCTCGAGAGCCTTCCGGAGGTCAGCCTCGAACTCGCCGACGGAAGCATATACCCTCAGACAGGGAAGATAGAGTCCATCAGCGGAGTGATAGACCCCAATACGGCGAGCGTTTCAGTGAGGGCCGTGTTCCCGAACAAGGGAGGCATTCTCCACAGCGGGGCTTCCGGAAGAGTCGTGCTCGCGACGACGCTCAAGGACGCGGCGGTGATTCCCTGCTCCGTCACATTCGAGCTTCAGGATCTGGTCTGCGCGTGGAAGGTGGTTGACGGCAAGGCCGTGATGGCCAGGCTTTCCGTGCAGCTGACCGACGACGGGAAAAGTTATGTCGTGAAGTCAGGGCTTGCAGAAGGTGACACCATCGTTTCCGAAGGGGTCGGGCTCATTCACGAAGGTCAAACTGTACGGGCGCACTAAAAAGCGGATTGCGGCGTTGGACTTCGACAATCCAAATCCTCACAACCGTGAGGTTGCTGCGGTTTGAATTTCTCGTCCGCCTTGCACTCCATCTTTTTATTGCACCCTTTCAAGTTCACAATAAAAATGGAAGAATATAGGTATTGGGGGGGGCCTGGCGGGGCGAGAAACTATATGCCACCAACTTTAAACGACACAATAATTTGAATATAACAAAATGAATATCAAGACATTCATTGAGCGGCCGGTGCTTTCGTCGGTCATCTCGATCGTCATAGTCCTCGCGGGACTCATCGCCGTGAAGACGCTTCCCGTCGAGCAGTTCCCGGACATCGCGCCGCCTACCATAATGGTGATGACGTCCTACCCGGGAGCGAGCGCCGAGACGGTGCAGAAATCGGTCATATCCCCGATCGAGGAGGCCATCAACGGAGTGGAGAATATGGACTATATGTCCTCAACCGCGACCAACTCCGGAAACATCGAGATTATGGTCTATTTCCGTCAGGGGACCGACCCGGATATGGCGGCGGTGAACGTCCAGAACAGGATTTCCCAGGCCAACGGCTCGCTTCCGTCCGAGGTCACACAGATCGGAGTCACGACCGTGAAGAGGCAGAACAGTATGATCAAGGTCCTCGACCTGCACGCCACGCCGGAGAGCGGCTATGACACGAAGTTCCTCGCCAACTACGCCGACCTCAACATCGAGCCTCAGCTCAAGCGAATCAAGGGCGTGGGTTCCGTCGTGCTCCTGTCCGACAAATACGCGATGCGCGTGTGGCTCAACCCTGCGGCGATGGCGCACTACCGTCTGATTCCGAGCGACATCATCGGAGTCCTCTCGGAGCAGAACATCGAGTCGGCGACCGGCTCGTTCGGAGAGAGCTCGGGCTCGTCGTTCGAGTACATAATGAAATATTCCGGAAGAAAGCAGACCCCGGAGGAGTTCGGCGAACTTGTGGTCAGCGCGCTCCCCGGCGGAGAAGTGCTGAGGCTCAAGGATGTCGCGCACGTCGAACTCGGAACTGAATCCTACGGCTACAAATCGACCACCGACGGGCAGCCGGGAGTGGAGATGATGGTGTTCCAGGTGGCGGGGTCCAACGCAACCCAGGTCGTGAACGACATCGACGCGCTCATCGACGAGGCGCGGAAGACTATGCCGGAGGGTATGATGATAGACTCGCTGCTGAGCGTCAACGACTTCCTCTACGCCTCCATCAAGGAGGTCGTCAAGTCGCTGCTGCTCGCGATTCTGCTTGTCGTCCTCGTGGTGTATTTCTTCCTTCAGGACTTCAGGGCCACGCTCATCCCGACAGTCGCAATCTTCGTCGCGATCATCGGCACGTTCGCGTTTATGGCGGTGGCAGGGTTCACGATCAACCTGCTGACCCTCTTCGCGCTCGTGCTCGCCATCGGTACGGTGGTGGACAACGCCATAGTCGTGGTGGAGGCGGTGCAGGCGAAGCTCGAAATGGGCTACACCTCGGCGATGCAGGCGACCAAAGACGCGATGGGCGGCATCACGGCGGCGATTCTCACCTCCACAATCGTGTTTATGGCGGTGTTCATCCCGGTCTCTATGATGGGAGGGACTTCCGGCGTGTTCTACACCCAGTTCGGAATCACGATGGCCGTGGCCGTCGGAATCTCCGCCATCAACGCCCTCACCCTCTCCCCGGCCCTCTGCGCCATATTGCTCAAACCTTATGTCAACGAAAACGGCGAGGAGGTCGATTCGTTCTCCGCGAGGTTCAGGCACAAGTTTATGGAGGTATTCAACAGGACGGTTGACAAATACAAGGAGGGGGTCAAGTTCTTCATCAAGCGGAGCTGGCTTGTCTGGACGATTGTCGCCGGCTGCATAGTCCTTCTCGTCTGGCTGATGTCGACGACAAAGACCGGACTCGTGCCTAACGAGGATATGGGCAACATTATGGTGGAGCTTCAGATGGCCCCGGGGACGTCGCTCCAGAGCACGGACGACGTTCTGATGAAGGTATATGACCGGATAAAGGATATTCCCGAAATCGAAATCACTTCGACTGTCGCAGGATACGGCCTCATCTCCGGCGCGGGCGCGTCATACGCCAGCCTGACGGTCAAACTCACCGACTGGTCGAAGCGCCCGGGACGGGAACACGACGTGAACGCCGTCATCCGCAAGATCGTGGAGCGCACGGCCGACATAAGGGAGGCGACGATTCTCCCTATGGCCCCGCCTATGATCAACGGCTACGGAATGACCAACGGATTCGAGATGTACCTCCAGGACAAGACCGGAGGCGACGTGAACACGTTCTTCGACATCTCGCAGAATTTCCTTTCGGAGCTTCGCAAGAGGCCGGAAATCGCCGAGGCCTACAGTTCGTTCAACCCGAACTTCCCGCAGTATCTCGTGGACGTGGATCCGGCGAAGTGCAAGATCGCGGGAGTGTCCCCTTCAACGGTGCTCTCGACTCTCGCCGGCTACTACGGAGGCCAGTATGTCTCCAACATCAACCGGTTCTCCCGCGTCTATCGCGTGATGATCCAGGCCGACCCGAAGTACAGGATGACTCCGGAGACGCTTGACGCGACGATGGTGCGCGTTGACAGCGGTGAGATGGCTCCCCTGAGCCAGTTCGTAAAACTCACGAAGGTCTACGGGCCGCAGACCCTGTCGAGGTTCAATATGTACAACTCCATAGCGGTGAACGGCTCGGCGGCGGAGGGCTGCTCTTCCGGTGACGCGATACGCGCCGTGAAGGAGGTGGCCGCGCAGACCCTCCCGACCAACTACGGCTTCGAGTTCTCCGGACTCGCGCGCGAAGAGGACAGGAGCGCCAGCAACTCGCTCTACGTCTACCTCATCTGCATCGTGCTCATCTACCTGATTCTCTGCGCGTTCTACGAGAGCTTCCTCATCCCGCTCGCGGTCATCGTCTCCGTGCCTTGCGGAATTATGGGAAGTTTCCTCTTCGCGAAGCTGTTCGGGTTTGAGAACAACATCTACCTCCAGACCGGAGTCATAATGCTCATCGGCCTGCTCGCCAAGACCGCCATCCTCATCACCGAGTACGCCTCCTCAAGGCGCAAGGCGGGGATGAGCGTGAAACAGGCGGCGATCGGCGCGGCGAAGGTCCGTCTCCGCCCTATCCTGATGACCGCCCTGACGATGGTCTTCGGTATGATTCCGATGATGTTCGCGAGCGGAGTGGGCGCGAACGGCAACTCCGCGCTCGGAACGGGCGCGGTCGGCGGAATGCTTATGGGGACGCTGATTCTCCTATTCCTCGTGCCGTCGCTTTTCGTGACCTTCGAGAATCTGGAGGAGCGTCTCAAGCCGATGAAGTTCGAAAAATCGGATGATTCGTCCATATCCGAAGAAATCGACGACGTCCGCGAAATGAAGCGCCGGAATGGCGAGGCAGACAATATCGAAAGGCTCTGACAAAAGAAGGGTTATGACAAAAGAAGGACTCTGAATATATAGTAACAATTATTAAAAGGAGGAAAATAAAGGATGGGATACAAGGCGCACGGTGAAGTTCAAACCGCAGCAACCTGATGGTTGTGAGGATTTGGACAAGACGTGCAACGCAGTAGACCGCCTCTATTTTTCTCCGCCAGAAATACAATGATAAAAAGAGCAATATTATACGCCGCCGCGCTGCTGATGACCGTCAGCTGCGGAATATACAAAAAATACGAACGTCCGGAGACCGTCGCCGCCGACTCCGCGCTTTTCGGCGCGGCCGTCACCGACACGACCTCCATCGCCGACCTTGGCTGGCGGGAGCTCTTCACCGACCCGCAGCTGCAGAGCCTGATTCAGACGGCGCTCGACAACAACACCGACCTTAAGTCAGCCCGGCTCAGCGTCGAGCAGGCGTATGAAAGCCTGCGGATGGCGCGTCTCGCCTACATCCCGACGGTCGGCTTCGCCCCGCAAGGCTCGGTCGGAAGTTTCAATAGCAGCTTCCGCGAGGGAGGAGTCAACACCGGCGCGGCCTGGAACTGGACCGTTCCGTTCACGGCGAGCTGGGAGGTCGACATCTTCGGCAAGCTGACCAACCGCAAACGTCAGGCGAAGGCGAAGTATGAAATGGCCGGGGACTACGCCCTCGCAGTCCGCACGAGCCTCATTTCCGCCGTGGCCACGCAGTACTACACCCTGCTGATGTACGACGAACAGCTCTCCTTCACCCGGAAGACCGTGGAGAAATATGCAAGCAGCGTGGAGGTGCTCAAGGCTATGATGGCGGCCGGAATGGCGAATCAGGTGGCCGTCTCGCAGATGGAGGGGGCGTGGTGCGCCGCATCCGCCTCGGCGGAGAGCATAGAGCAGTCGGTCACCGAGCTTGAGAACAGCCTCTGCGCCCTCATCGGAGAGACTCCGCACTCCGTCGCCCGCGGAGCGTTCGCCGACTCGGCTTTCCCGGCCGAACTCAAGACGGGGGTCCCGGCGCAGCTGCTCGAACGCCGCCCGGACATCCGCGCCTCGGAGAAAGCCCTCGCTTCGGCCTACTATGGGGTCAATGTCGCGAAAGCCGCCCTGCTCCCCTCAATCAGCCTTTCCGGTCAGGCCGGATGGACGAACAATCTCAACGGGGTCATAATGAACCCGGCGGGTCTCGTCCTCGGAGCGGCGGCGTCGCTGTTCCAGCCGGTTTTCAACGGAGGGACTCTGCGCGGCCAGCTGCGCATCTCCAAGTCGCAGATGGAGCAGGCGCGCCTGGATCTCGTCCAGTCCATCCTCGACGCCGGAGCGGAGGTGAACACCGCCCTCTCGCTCTACCAGACGGCTCTGGGCAAGGAGCAGTGGCGCGACCGCCAGATTGAGTCGCTGTCTTCGGCTCTTGAGAACACCGAGATGCTGATGCGCTACACCTCCACGACCTACCTTGAGGTGCTCACCGCCCAGCAGTCGCTGCTCGGCGCCGAGACCGGGCGGGCCGCCGACCGGCTGGAGAAGGCGACCGCGGTCATCAATCTCTACCGCGCCCTCGGCGGTGGCGGAGGGGGCGAATAAAAGGCGGTCTGACTGCGTTGGATGGCTTGATGAAATCCTCACAACCCTCGGGTTGCTGCGGTTTCATCTTCGCCATCCGCCTTGCATCCCATCCTTTTCTTCGCCCCCTCCCTCCGCGCTGCCTTTCCGGAATGCGGATTCTGAAATGCTGACGCTTGATTTGCTTGATGAAATCCTCACAACCCTCGGGTTGCTGCGGTTTCATCTTCGCCATCCGCCTTGCATCCCATCCTTTTCTTCGCCCCCTCCCTCCGCGCTGCCTTTCCGGAATGCGGATTCTGAAATGCTGACGCTTGATTTGCTTGATGAAATCCTCACAACCCTCGGGTTGCTGCGGTTTCATCTTCGCCATCCGCCTTGCATCCCATCCTTTTCTTCGCCCCCTCCCTCCGCGCTGCCTTTCCGGAATGCGGATTCTGAAATGCTGACGCTTGATTTGCTTGATGAAATCCTCACAACCCTCGGGTTGCTGCGGTTTCATCTTCGCCATCCGCCTTGCATCCCATCCTTTTCTTCGCCCCCTCCCTCCGCGCTGCCTTCCGGGATGCGGATTCTGAAATGCTGACGCTTGATTTGCTTGATGAAATCCTCACAACCCCGGGTTGCTGCGGTTTCATCTTCGCCACCCGCCTTGGGTGGAGGGACTCCGCCCGCCACAGTCGCTGCCTATGTTTTAGGACAGGTTTACCCCTGTTTTACCTATGTTTTAGGACAATTTTCGCCGAAAGTTGCCTATGGATTGGGAAATGTTTATATATTTGCATTTGAAAATCATTTGCTTATGTACAAACGGGAACTCATACTTCAATTGAGGGCGTGGGCTGAGAAAAAAAACAGGAAACCGTTGGTTTTGAGAGGCGCCAGGCAGGTCGGGAAAACCACGCTTGTGGAAGAATTCGGGAAAGAGTTTGATGATTTCGTCAGCTTGAATCTCGAAAAGGCGGATGCCGAGATTTTCCGCAGATTTGACACGGCCGACGACATCTGGCGGTATGTATGTCTGAAGAACCATATCATTCAGGACAGAAAAAGGAGAACACTTCTCTTCATTGACGAAATTCAAGAAGAGCCCCGGGCTGTCGCCATACTCAGATACTTCTATGAGGATTTGCCCTGGGTCTATGTCATTGCCGCAGGAAGCCGTCTTCAGGTTCTCACGAAAAAGAGGATTTCATTTCCCGTGGGAAGAGTGGAATATCTGACC
>CAVIXF010000007.1:16042-23317 GCA_963646585.1 Candidatus Gastranaerophilales bacterium HUM_1
GGGCTGCTGCGGTGAAGGGACTGACGGCTCACGAATTCCTTCACGGGGAACTGATTGAGGAATTCAACACATACGCCCTCATTGGCGGAATGCCCGAAACCGTGTCAAAATATCTCGAAACACAGGACATCGAGAGTCTTTCACCGGTCTTCGACTCGCTCATCAGAGGCTATAACGAGGATTCCGGCAAATTCGTGAAGAACGAAGAGCAGGCGAAGGTCATTCAGCACGTCCTGTCAACGGCCTGGAGCTGTGCCGGACAGACGATAAAATTCGTGAACTTCGGGGAGAGCAGCTACTCCTCGAAGCAGATTCACGGAGCGATGAACATTCTCGAGAAGGCATATCTTCTGTCTTTGGACTATCCGGTGACGGCAACTTCTCTTCCAGCATTGCCTTCGGTCAGGAGAAGTCCAAAGCTCATTATGGTGGACAGCGGACTGACGAATTTTGCCACCGGCATACAGTTGGAGTATCTGCAGAACAAAGACCTGCTGGATACCTGGAGAGGAAGGGCGGCGGAGCAGATTGTCGCCCAGGAAATGAAACCACTGCTCGACCGGCATTATCGCGAGAATCAGAATTTCTGGGTACGCGACAAGGACGGGGCGACAGCAGAGGTTGATTTCATCTGGCAGGGAAAGGCGGGAATTGTCCCCATAGAGGTAAAATCCGGGACAAACGCCCATCTCAAGTCAGTCCAGACATTTGTGAACATCAGCAAGGCCCCGGTGACTGCAATACGGATATGGAGCGGACAGTTCTCAATTCAGGATCTCACCACACCGGCTCCATACAACAAAGCTTTCAGGCTGATCAATCTGCCGTTCTATTATGTCGGGCAGATGGACAGGGTTCTTGAATTGCACAGCATAGAGCTTCAGAGATTGATTGCAGAAGATACGATATGAAGATGGAGGCAAGTGAAAATCAGGAGATCAATCTTGCGAGGTACATTGTGGAGAAAACCGGGCGGTGGTGGATGGGACGAATAAAAGGCGGTCTGACTGCGTTGGACGGCTTGCATCCCATCCTTTTCTTCGCCCCCTCCCTCCGCACTGCCTTTCCGGGATGCGGATTCTGAAATGCCGACGCTGAAGATACTGATGATGATGCGAGGATGAGAATGAGAATGAGAATGAGGATGCCTATGATGCTGATGATGTGTGCTGATTGATTTGCTTGATGAAGAGGGTGACTAAAAAGTCCCGCAGGGACCGCGCCGGAGGCGCGAGATACCCCTACAGGGGTCGCAGACGATAGTCTGCGGGGGTTAAGAGGTAAAGAAAGGGGGTGACTAAAAGGGTTTTAGTCACCCCCTCTTTACTGAATGAATCCGTCAAGGCGGAGGCCTATGCGGCCCCGGTCGAGATCGACCGAGACAACCGTGACTGAGACTTTCTGATGGAGACGCAGGACTTTGGACGGGTCGGAGACCCTCTGGCGGCGGCCGTCCGAACCCGGAAGGGACATCTGCGAGACGTGTATCAGCCCGTTCTGCTTTATCCCTATGTCGACGAACGCGCCGAACGCAGTGATGTTTGTGACTATGCCCGGGAGCTGCATCCCCTCCTTCAGGTCGTCAATGCTGCGGATGTCTGCTGCGAACTCGAACGTCCTCGCCTCCTCTCTCGGGTCGCGGCCCGGCTTCATTAGCTCCTTCAGTATGTCGTTTATCGTCGGAAGACCGAAGTCGCCGTCGATGAAGTCCTCCGCCCTGATCTTCGAGCACAGCTCCGCGTTCCCGACGAGCTCCGCGACGTCCACGCCGAGAGAGGCCGCCATACGGTCGACTATGTGGTAGGCCTCCGGGTGCACCGCCGAGTTGTCGAGCGGGTTGGCCGCCCCGCTGATGCGCAGGAAGCCCGCGCACTGCTGGAACACCCTGTCGCCCAGACGCTTGACATTCAGGAGCTCGCCGCGTGACTTGTACGGGCCGTGCTCCGTCCTGTACTCCACGATGTTCTCCGCTAGGGCCGGGCCGACGCCTGAGACATAGGCGAGCAGATGGCGGGAGGCCGTGTTGAGATTCACCCCGACGCTGTTCACGCAGGACTCCACCGTGCTGTCGAGCTTCTCCTTGAGCAGGGTCTGGTTCACGTCGTACTGGTACTGCCCCACCCCGAGCGACTTCGGGTCAATCTTCACCAGCTCCGCGAGCGGGTCCATAAGCCGGCGGCCTATGGAGACCGCGCCCCTCACCGTAACGTCCTTGTCCGGGAACTCCTCCCTTGCGGCCTCCGAGGCGGAATAGATCGACGCCCCGTCCTCGCTGACCGTGAACACCTTCATCCCGGACGGCTTCGGGACACGCCTGATGAACTCCTCCGTCTCCCTCGACGCCGTGCCGTTCCCTATGGCTATGACCTCGATCCCGTATTCCGAAATCATCGAGGACACGGCCCGAATCGCCGCGATCTTGTCATTCGCCGGAGGATGCGGGAATATGGCCTCGTGGTGCAGCAGATTCCCCTGCGCGTCGAGGCAAACCACCTTGCACCCCGTCCTGAAGCCCGGGTCGATGGCGAGCGTGCGCTTCTGCCCCACCGGCGCGGCGAGCAGCAGCTGGCGCAGGTTCTCCCCGAAGATGCGTATGGACTCGATGTCGGCCTTCTCCTTCGCCTCGCGTATCACCTCGCCGCTCACGGAAGGTTCGAGAAGACGCTTGAAGCTGTCCTCCACCGCGAGGTTCAGCTGCCCGGCGAGGGCCGCCTGCGGGTAACGGTGCGTCTGGCAGAACTCGTAATAAATCTTCCTGCAGCATTTCTCCGCGTCGCTGTCCAGCCCGACGGAGAGCACGCCCTCGTCGGAGGCGCGGAGCATCGCGAGCAGGCGGTGAGGGGCGATGCGGGAAAGCGGCTCCGCGTGGTCTATGTAATTGCGGTACTTGTCGGTCTTGTCGGCCGGGGCGTTCTTCGCCTTTTTCGCGACAATCCTGCGCGTGCGGAAAATCTGCCTCAGGGACTCGCGTATCGCCGCAGTCTCGCTCAGCCGCTCCGCGATGATGTCCCTCGCCCCAGCGAGCGCCGCCTCCGGATCCGGAAAACGGGCCGCGTCAGCGTGCGGGTCGGCGGTCTCTACGTTCCACATCCTGTCGGCGAGCGGCTCATATCCCGCCTCCTTCGCGGCCGTCGCCCTCGTGCGGCGTTTCGGGCGATACGGCAGATAGATGTCCTCCAGTATGTTCTGCTCGACGCAGTCCTCGATCTCCGCACGCATAGCGTCGGTCAGGGCCCCGGCTGCGGCGATGGTCTCCAGAATGGTCTCCTTGCGCTTCTCCATCGCGTCGAACGTCTCGGCGAGGTGCTTTATCTGCGAAATCGCGACCTCGTCCAGCGAGCCCGTGCGCTCCTTCCTGTAGCGGGAGATGAACGGGACGGTCGCCCCCTGCGCGATGAGCTCGACCGTGTTCTCGACCTGCCAGACCTTGACGTCGAGGTCCGAGGCGATCTTCTTGAGGTATATTTCTTTCATATCAAGTTACTAATTTTATATGTATCAATCATATATCCTTTCCGCCGTCGTGTATGTGGCCGTCCCCCGCCCGGATGAATATCCCTTCCCACTACTCGTGCGAGACCTCCTTCAGCTGGGTCCGGTAGGCGGAGAATATCTTTGATTTAGAGACGAATCCGACATATTTCCGGTCCTCAGTCACCACCGGCAGATTCCACGCCCCGGTCTTCTCGAATTTCGCCATCACGCTCTCCATCTTCTCGTCGACAAAGACATATTCCGGAGCGGACTTCATATAGTTGAAGACATACCGGCTTCCGTAGAGTTCGGTTCTGAACATATCCGGACGGATGTCGTCGAGAAGCACGTATCCCTGGAAACGGCCGCTTCCGTCGATTACCGGGAATATGTTCCTCCGGGAGCCGGAGACGGTGTCGAGCAGTTTGCCGAAGCTGTCGTCGATGCATACGGGGTTGAAGTCGGTCTCTATCAAGTCCTTGACTTTCAAGAGAGTCAGCACCGCCTGGTCGCTGTCGTGGGTCAGGAGCTCCCCTCTCTTGGCGATTCGCTTCGTGTAAATCGAGTACGGTTCAAAAATACGAGTCACCCCGAAAGATATCGTCGCGGTGATTATGAGCGGGATGAAGAGTTCGTAGCCGCCGGAAATCTCGGCGATGAGGAAGATGGCGGTCATCGGGGCCTGCATCACCCCGGCCATCAGCCCGGCCATCCCCACCAGCACGAAATTCTGCTCCGGAACGGAAAGCGGGGAGCCGGAGAGCAGCAGGTTCAGAGTCCTCGCCACGACGAACCCGGCGAGCGCCCCGATGAACAGGGTCGGGCCGAAAGTTCCGCCGACTCCCCCGCCGGCGTTGGTGAACGACATAGAGAACACCTTGACTATCAGCACGACAAGGAAGAACACGGGAACCGCCCAGCTGATTTTCAGCACCGGGGCGAGCGGCGTCTCCCCGTCATAGTTGATGTCGGCGCAGGCGAGAAGTTCGTTCACGGTCCCGTAGCCCTCTCCGTAAAGCGGCGGGAAGAGGAAAATCAGCAGCCCGAGGCCGAGAGCTGACACCCCCCAGCGGAGATAGGGGGAGGCGATCGACTTTATCCTGTCCTCCAGCCAGAGCGTGCATCGGGTGAAATAGACCGAGCAGGCGGCGCAGAACAGCCCGAGGATTATGTAGAACGGGATGTTGTGCATCGAGAAGCGGGTGAGGGTGCAGGCGAACGTCGCCTCGTAGCCGAGGCAGATATAGGAGACCACCGTCGCCGAGACCGTGGAGACCAGCAGCGGCAGGATGGACGACATCGAGATGTTGAAGAGCAGAATCTCCAGAGTGAACAGCACTCCGGCGAGGGGGGCTTTGAATATCCCGGCGACCGCACCGGCCGCACCGCAGCCGAGAAGTATGGTTATGTTCTTGTAGGACAGCCCCATATAGCGTCCTATGTTCGAGCCTATGGCCGCCCCGGTGTAGACTATCGGGGCCTCCGCGCCGACCGAGCCGCCGAAGCCGATAGTGACCGAACTCGCGGCCAGCGAGGTCCACATATTGTGCGCCTTGATCTTGGACTCGTTCTTCGACACCGCGAGCAGCACCTTGGTCACTCCGTGGCCGATGTTGTCCCTGACTATGTACTTGACGAAGAGCAGGGACAGAAGCATACCCACCCCCGGATAGATGAAGTAGAGGAAATTGTATCTCCCGGTGTCCCCGAACCAGGAAGTGAGCGCGCTGTGGATGTGTTCTATCCCGAGCTTGAGAACCACCGCCGCCAGCCCGCAGAGAATCCCCACCACAAGGGACAGCAGCAGAACCAGGTTGCGTTCCGGCATCCTGTTCATCAGCCTCCTGAGCGGATAGAGCGCGGCCGCGACCCGCAGTCCCCTCTTCTTTTTCCTGTTCATTTCCACAATATCCCTTCCGAAACCGCAAATGTAGGTATTTTGACGGGCGTAATCAAAAAAAAGTGGTGCGACCGCCTTCGACCGCCTTCCGCGACAACGACGGGACAGCTTTCAAAACAATCAGAGACTGATTTCAGATAATTTCAGGTGTCTTATGCCGAGGGTGATAAATAAATCGTACCTTTGCAGCCGCAATGCATACGGTGGAATATTCCGGAGCACTGAGACATTCGATTTCGGCATAGCTCAAGCAAGCTTGGCTCTGCGCTCACTTATCGAAAAGGTTCATATTTCAAATCTATGGCACAGAAACCTTCCATTCCCAAGGGGACAAGAGACTTCGGACCGGCAGAGATGGCCGGAAGGAACTATATTTTCGACACGATACGCAGCGTCTTCCGCTCCTGCGGATACGCTCCGATAGAGACTCCGGCGATGGAGAACCTCTCCACCCTGATGGGGAAATACGGCGAGGAGGGGGACAAGCTTCTGTTCCGCATCCTCAACTCCGGCGAGGCTTTCAACGGAATCGACTTCAAGGAATATGAGACATCACCGTCGGCGTCGGACGACCCGTCCAAAGGGCCGCTCTACAACTGCCGCGCCCTCACCAACCGCGTGTGCGAGAAGGGGTTGCGCTACGACCTCACCGTTCCGTTCGCCCGTTTCATAGTACAGCACCGCGACGAGATAGCCTTCCCGTTCAAGAGGTTTCAGATCCAGCCGGTGTGGAGGGCCGACCGTCCACAGAAAGGACGCTACAGGGAGTTCTACCAGTGCGACGCGGACGTGATAGGCTCGGCCTCACAGCTGAACGAGCTTGAACTCGTCCAGATTGTGGACAGGGTCTTCAACCGGTTCGGCGTGCGCGTGTGCATAAAAATCAACAACCGCAAGGTGCTCACGGGGCTTGCCGAGATCTGCGGATTCCCGGACAAGGTGGTCGACATCACCGTCGCCATCGACAAGATCGACAAGATCGGGCTTGAGGCGGTCGAGGCCGAGATGCTCGAAAAAGGGCTGACGGAGACGGCGGTGAAGGTCATCGAGCCGGTGCTTCAGATGAGCGGAACGACTGAAGACAAGATCGCGCTTATGCGCGGGCTGTTCAACGGCGGCTCCGCATCCGGACTGGTTTCGGAGACCGGACTCAAAGGCATAGACGAGCTTGAGGAGCTTTTCGGCTACATCGGGGCCGCGGAAATCTCCCAGCAGGTCGAGGTCGACCTCTCGCTTGCACGCGGGCTGAACTACTACACCGGGGCGATTTTCGAGGTGAAAGCGCTCGACTACGCCATAGGAAGCATCTGCGGGGGCGGCCGCTACGACAACCTCACGGGCATATTCGGCCTCCCTGGGATGTCGGGAGTGGGGATATCCTTCGGAGCTGACCGCATCTACGACGTTCTGAATGGGCTTGACAAGTTCCCGAAGGACGTGACAGGCAGCGCGAAGGTGCTGTTCGCCAATATGGGCGCGGACGAAATCCGCCACATCCTCCCCACAGTGCGCCTGCTCCGCGAAAACGGAGTCTCCTGCGAGGTCTATCCGGAGACCTGCAAGCTGAAAAAGCAGTTCGACTACGCCGACCGCAAGCAGATTCCGTTCATCTCCATCTGCGGGGCCGACGAGACAGCCGCAGGCAGGGTGAACCTCAAGAATCTCTCGACCGGCGACCAGCAGTCGTTCGACAAGGAGGACATAGCCGGGATGAAGGATTTTCTCGGATGACGGGACGGAGGCCGTCCGGATGCTGTTCAGGAACTGGCAGAAGCCGTCCGGAAGCTTGGCGGGACAGGGAAAAATCCATCCGGAAGCTGTCGGGGCAGGGCTAAAGTCGTCCGGGAGCTTGGCGGGACAGGGAAAAATCCATCCGGAAGCTGTCGGGGCAGGGCTAAAGT
>CAVIXF010000008.1:0-23151 GCA_963646585.1 Candidatus Gastranaerophilales bacterium HUM_1
ATGTATAGGTTCCTGCACGAGCGGTTCTCCTCGATTGAGTTGTACGACACTCCGTAGAGCAGCTTCGTCCCGTCCGGCGACACCTGCGGGTCCGACAGCCTTCCGAGCGCGAGCAGCACTTCCGGAGTCATCCTCCCGTCCTCGACTCTGATTTCCGATTTTCCGATGAAGCCCTTTCCTTCGGCCTCCTTTCCTTTTTCAAACTTTCCCATAACAACGCCGGCCACGGCTCCGACTGCGACGAGCCCCAAGACCCGGAAGATTTTCCTGTATTTCATTTATATATCTATATTTCAATTATATATACATATTTCTCCAGTATATTATATGTCCGTCCCGTAAATTTCAGCGACGGCAAGGGCCTCCTCGTAGAGACGTTTCCTGACCTTCACTGGGCTGAGGACTTCGATTGCGGAGCCATATTTCCGAAGCTCGAAATAGAGGTCGTCGCTGTCCGGGGACACAAAAATAGAAAAATATGTCCATTCCCCCTCGGTTTTCAGCAGTTTCTGGCTGTGGTGCACAGGAAGGTCGGAGATGTACTTCGCCTGAACCCCACGCGCTCTGAACTCGACGGTGCATCCCTTCTCCCCCTCACGCGGGATGTATGTCCCGAAAGACGTCGCGAGAAGTCCTGAGAGACTGAAATTTACGGGATATGTGAAACTGTCCGGAAGAATCTCCAGTGAGACGAGCCTGTCGAGGGCGTAGCATCTCAGAGCCCCGCGTTCGACGCAGTGGCCGTAGAGATACCAGCGCCGCTTGTCCTCCTTGAGGGCGTAGGGGAATACGGTGAGCCTTTCCGGGGACGAACTGCTGTATTTGCGGTATTCGACTGAAAGTCTGCGGCTTTCGAGCATCGCATCCATAATACGGGTGAGAAAACGGTGTCCGGACGGGACCGACTCCACTTCGATGCGCCCGCTCAAGGCTTCCTTCCCCCTTTCGAGCAGGGAGTTGACGGTGAAGCTGTCGATGAGCCATTCCGCCGCCCCGCTGCCGCTCATACGGCTGTCCCGGTCGACGCTGTAGCGGTTCGTGCCCCGGTCGCAGACTATCCCGACGCCGAAGACCTCCTCGACCCCGCTCCGGTAGTTCGCGAAAGTCCGCCGGGTCAGCGTCTCCCCGAACCGTCTCCGGTAGCGCTCCGTGACCTCCCCGAGCGTCACCCCAGCGTCGCCCGCGTCCATAACCGCCTGCAGCAGCCAGATGTATTTCGCAATCAGTTCAGTGACCATCTGTTTCGAGATCTGATCTACACTTTTTCTGACGAATAATCGTCGTTTGTCTACACTTTTTCTGACGAATAATCGTCGTTTGTCTACACTTTTTCTGACGAATAATCGTCGTTTGTCTACACTTTTTCTGACGAATAATCGTCGTTTGTCTACACTTTTTCTGACGAATAATCGCCGTTTGTCTACACTTTTTCTGACGAATAATCGTCATTTGCTCACACTTTTTCTGACGAATCAGCTGATGTTGCTGTAGTCGCGGATGTTGTAGCGGTCCTTGCGGAGCTCCTCGGCGAGGCTCTTGTTCCTGTCGAGGCTGAGCGTCGAGTCCTCGTCGAGGACGGCTGCGGCGGCGCTGCGGGCGAGGCTCAGGATTTCTCCGTCCTTCGCGAGCGAGGCTATGTTGAGGGCTATCGGGAGGCCGCTCTGCTGGGTGCCTTCGAGGTCGCCAGGGCCGCGCATCTTCATATCCTCCTCGGCGATTTCGAAGCCGTTCTCCGTCCTGCACATCAGCTCGATCCTGTTGCGGGACTCCTTGCTGAGCTTGTACCCGGTCATAAGGATACAGTACGCCTTTTCGCTTCCCCTGCCCACGCGGCCGCGCAGCTGGTGGAGCTGGCTTAGGCCGAACCGCTCCGCGCTCTCGATTACCATCACGCTCGCGTTGGGCACGTCCACGCCCACCTCGATGACCGAAGTCGCCACGAGGATGTGCGCCCGTCCGCCGGAGAACGCGTCCATATTGAACGCCTTCTCCTCGTTGTCGAGCTTCCCGTGCACCACCGCAATCTTGTAGGGCGGGAACGGGAAATAGCGGCGGATGGTCTCTATTCCG
The DNA here is from genome assembly GCA_963646585.1 of Candidatus Gastranaerophilales bacterium HUM_1. Taxonomy (GTDB): domain Bacteria; phylum Bacteroidota; class Bacteroidia; order Bacteroidales; family UBA932; genus Cryptobacteroides. Next base: position 2,071 of record CAVIXF010000008.1, read on the forward strand.
TTCTCAAGGTTCTGGTAGTCAAGCTTCTCGCTCTCGAAAATCAGCGGATAGACGATGAACACCTGCCTGCCTGCGGCGATTTCGTCCTTCAGGAAGCGGTACATTCCGCCGCGTCTGCTCTCTGTCGCGTGTATGGTCTTCACCGGCTTCCTTCCCGGCGGGAGCTCCTTGATGACCGAGACGTCGAGGTCTCCGTAGAACGTCATCGCGAGCGTCCTCGGAATCGGGGTCGCGGTCATCACGAGCACGTGCGGAGGCCTGCCCCCGCCGCCCTTGCTCCAGAGCCGCGCCCGCTGGTCCACTCCGAAGCGGTGCTGCTCGTCGACTATCGCGAGCCCGAGACTGCGGAACACGACATTGTCCTCGATCAGGGCGTGCGTCCCGACGATTATCCCGATGCTCCCGTCCTCAAGCCCGGCGTGCACGGCCCGGCGGTCGGCGGTCTTCGTGCTGCCAGTGAGCAGCGCGGCGCGGACTCCCGTCGGAGCGAGATACTTGCAGATGTTCTTGTAGTGCTGCTGCGCGAGCACTTCGGTCGGGGCCATAATGCAGGCCTGATGGCCGTTTCCGACGGCTATCAGCGCGCTGAGCACGGCCACCATAGTCTTGCCGCTGCCCACGTCCCCCTGAAGAAGCCGGTTCATCTGATGCCCGGACTTCATATCGTTCCTGATTTCGGTGATGACCTTCTTCTGGTCTCCGGTGAGCGGAAACGGCAGCGCGGCGTAGCATCTGTTGAACGCCTCCCCGACCTTGGGCATCGGGATGCCGCAGTCGGCGCGGCAGCGCACGTACCTCTGTTTCAGCAGCGCGAGCTGCAGCAGGAAAAGCTCCTCGAACTTCAGCCTGAACCTGGCCTTCTCCAGAGCCTCCTGGCTTTCGGGGAAGTGTATGTTGCGCAGGGCGTAGCGCAGCGGGCACAGCCTGTATTTTTCGAGTACATATTGCGGCAGGGGGTCTTCCTGCCTCCCGAGCGCGACATTGAGCGCGGACTGCATAATCTTGTTCATCACCTTCCCGGTGACTCCGCAGTTCTTCAGCTTCTCGCTTGAGGGATATACGCCCACGAGCTTCGTCCCGTCCCATTTCGCAGGTGTCTGCGCCGCCGCGGCTCCATCCCGCGCCTCCGCGCCGCCGTCCCTCCCTCCGGACTGATTCGTCCCGGCCGGTGTCTGCGCCGCCCCTCCCGAATCAAGCCTGTCGACCTCCGGGTGCACGATGCTGAAACGCCCGTTGAACTCCGACGGTTTTCCGAAGAACACGAACGCGCCCCCGGCGGACAGCTTCTCGTACATCCATTTTATGCCCTTGAAGAAGGTCATATCCATCTCGCCGCTTCCGTCGGCCACTTTCACGCACATCCTCTTCGCGGTGTTGAACTTGAAATCCTTCATCCGCTCCCGGGGTACAGGGCCTTCGGCGTTGAAGAGGTCGATTCTGACTATGTTCGCGACCACCTGCACGTATGCGAGGTCGGGGCGTATGTCCGCGATTCTGACGAACGAGCTGCGGTCGATGTAGCGGAAGGGATACACCCGCAGAAGCCCGGACGCGTCGCGCACTCCGAACTCCCGGCATAAGGCCTCGGCCCTCTTCGGACCCGCTCCGGGCAGATATTGTATTTCCAGACCCTCTTCCATCACTGCAAAATTACATTTTTTTTGCTAAATTTGCGGTCTTGCAATCACGGATTCAACAGGTCTGAACAAGACTCAATAATACTTAATAAGACTAAATAAAAAACCGGACGATATGGCTGAAGACAGAAAAATAGTCGTGGGAATCACGCAGGGGGACGGAAACGGCATCGGATACGAAGTGATAATCAAGGCTCTGGCCGACGAGAGGATACTGGAATTCTGCACTCCGGTGATATACGGGTCGTCGAAGATATTCGGCTTCTACAAGAAACTGATTCACAATCTCGACAAACCGTTGAACACCAACATAATAACTGACGCCAAAGAGGCGCATCCGAAGCGGGTGAACATCGTGAACTGCCTGCCCGACAACATTTATGTCGAGCCGGGGCAGTCCACGCCGGAGTCGGCGAAGTCGGCTATGGTGGCCCTCGGGCGGGCTGTGGAGGACATCCGGAACGGGGACATCGACGTGCTTGTCACCGCGCCGTTCAACAAGAGGGCGATGGCCAGCGAGGGCTTCGGGTTCACCGGACACACCGAGTATCTTGAAAAGGAGTTCGGAGTGGACGAGGTCTGTATGATAATGGTCAGCGACAGCCTCAAAGTCGGAGTCGTCACCGGGCATATCCCTTTGAAGAAGGTTCCGACGACGATAACGACTGAGAAGATAGTCGGCAAGCTCAGGCTTATGAAACATTCGCTTGAGCGCGACTTCGGCATCGATTCTCCGAAAATCGCCGTGCTCGGGCTGAACCCGCACTGCGGCGACGGCGGGCTTCTGGGCGAAGAGGAGCGCGACATAATCCTTCCGGCTGTCCGACAGGCAGTTGATGAGGGAATACTCGCCTTCGGGCCGTATTCTCCGGACGGGTTCTTCGGCCTCGGCAACTACTCGAAATTCGACGCCGTGCTCGCGATGTATCACGACCAGGGGCTGATTCCGTTCAAGGCGCTTGCGTTCGCGGACGGGGTGAACTTCACCGCCGGCCTGCCGATAGTGCGGACCTCTCCGGACCACGGCACGGCATACGAGATGGCCGGCCGAGACGAGGCTGACCCGCGCTCGATGATGTCGTCGATCTACACTGCGATAGACGTCTACAACCGGCGGAAGGCCTACGACAAGCTCGTCGCCGGAAAACTTGACATCAAGGTTCCGGACAACGAGCCGAGGCAGCGCGGCGGCCGGATCATTGAATGATTGAATTCAGGTTTCGTTGATAGGGCAAATGGAGCACCACTTCCCCTGTAAAGGGGACGGGAGGGGTTAATATAAGTTGTATGGACGTCAAGAAAGCGGCGAGACCGCCGATTTACCTTTACACCGACGGAGCGTCGAGCGGGAACCCCGGGCCGGGAGGCTACGGCGTGGTTCTGCGCTGCGGCCCCCACAGCAGGGAGCTGAGCGGCGGGTTCGCACGGACGACCAACAACCGAATGGAGCTTCTGGCCGTCATCCGGGGGCTGGAGGCCATAAAATGGACGGGGGCGGAGGTCTGTGTCGTCAGCGACTCGTCATATGTGGTGAAGGCGATCAACGAGGGCTGGCTTGCGAAGTGGAAGTCAAAGGGTTACGCAAAGGTTAAGAACCCCGACCTCTGGATGAGGCTCGACTCGCTCCTGTCCCGCCACAGAGTGACCTTCCACTGGGTCAAGGGGCACGCCGGGCATCCCGAGAACGAACGCTGTGACGCTCTTGCGGTCGCGGCCGGAGCGGGGGCGGCTGCTTCCGGCGCGGTGCTCCCCGAAGACGAGGGCTATGCCGGGGCCTGAGCCCGTCCGGTCGCCATATGCCGCATCGGACACGGGCAGTCCCGAAAGAAAGGCGCACGGTATCAAGGCGATAGTATATGCCTTGATGCTCAACAATATACACGAAACTTGAAATAAGGATACACAGATTTTATGCACATAGGTATTGCCGGGAACATAGGCTGCGGAAAAACCACGCTCACGAGGATGCTCGCGGAGCATTACGGATGGACGCCGAAGTACGAGGCCGTCACATACAACCCCTATCTGGAGGACTACTACACGGACATTCCGAGGTGGTCGTACAATCTTGAGACATATTTCCTCGCCCAGAGGCTGAAGGACGTGATGGAGATCGCGAAGAGCGACGAGACGATCATCCAGGACAGGACTATTTTCGAGGGGGTGGAGATATTCGTCCGCAACAACTACCTTATGGGGAATCTTTCGGAACGGGATTTCAACACCTATATGGAACTTTTCAACGTCGTGATGTCCTCCGTCAAGTACCCCGACCTCCTGATATATATCCGTTCGTCGATCCCCCACCTCGTCTCCCAGATCGCGAAGAGGGGGCGGGACTATGAACAGGGGATGAGCATCGAATATCTCACCGGGCTTAACGACTTGTACGAGAAGTGGATATCCTCCTATCAGGGTACGGTCATATCCATCGAGGGCGACCGTCTCGACTTCGAAAACCGTCCGGAGGATTTCGCCGAGGTGACCGACAGAATCGACGCGAACCTCTTCGGCCTGTTCCGGCAGTAGTGGAAGATCCCGCAGGGACTGCGTCGGAGGCGCGAGACACCCCGACAGGGGGCGCAGATTACAGCTGAAGGGATTAAAAGGTGAAAATGAGGGTGGCTGAGATCCTTTTCAGTCATCCTCATTCGTGTGTTTCCGGGCGGAAGAGGTCGCGGGAGGGGAGTGAGGCGGAGAACTTCGCCCTCAGCCTGTTGAAGAGCGTCGATGTGTATTTGTAGTGCCCCGGGCCTTTCCAGGTGCTCGTGTTCGTGATGAAGATCCAGCATTCCCCGTCCGGAAAACATTTGATGACCGCGTTGCTTCCAGCGAGCGTGCCCGTCCTGACCCATCCGTTGTTCGGGTTGGTGTCATTCCAGCCGATGGCGTAGGCGTTGCCGTCGATGTATTCGGTCATCCGCTCCACGCTCTCCCTCTCGAGTATGTCCGCCACTTCGTCCCTCCCGTCAATCGACGCGACGAAGCGGGCGAGTTCGGCGGCCGAGCACACCCACGCGCCCGCCCCCTGTAGAAGGCTGATGTCGTTCCCGCCGTAGCACCGCTCCACCATCCTGCCGCTTCCGTTGTATTCCCGGGTCATACGCCCGTCGCCCGCGTGCACGAAATAGCGGCTTTCGTTGTCGTATTTGTCCTCGTAGTAGTTCCCGGCTATGTGCATATCGTAGCATCCCGCCGGACGGAGCACGTGCTGCTGGATGTAGTCCTCGTAGGAAAGCCCCGAGACGGTCTCGATGATCCGGGAGAGAAGCATATAGCCGTAGTTGGAATAGTCCTGCGAGCCTCCGGGGGCGAATCTCAGCCGCTTCGTGAGCACGACCTTCGAGTAGTCTTCGAGCTGCGGGCTGTCGTCGAGCCGGAGCTGCGCCCTCACGTCGAGCGCGGAGAAGACAGGGTCGCGGCGGAATCCCGCCTGATGCCGCAGAAGATGCTCCACGGTGATCTTCCCGTAGCTGCGCATATCCTTTATCAGGGACGTGTAGACCGAATCCCTGAGTATCCCTCTTTCTCCGAAGACCGTGTCGGACAGATGCAGCAGCCCCTCCTCCTGAAGTTTCATAATCCCGACGGCGGTTATCAGCTTTGAGACCGACGCGACCCGGAGGATGTTCCCCGGACCCATCGGCACGACCATCCGGGGACGCTCCGCCGGGGCTGTTTCAGAGGATGTCCTTGAGGCTGTTTCCGAGGATGCCCCCGAGTTTGTTCCCGTTGATGCTCCTGACGCTGTTCCGGAAGATGCCGCTGAAGATGTCCCGTGAGTTGCTTCAGAAGATGTTCCGGAAACGGTTCCCGGGTTGTCGTCCGGAAGGGCGCAGACCTCATCCGCGAGGCTGTCGTCGGCGATGCCGTAGCCTTTGCAGAAAAGGAGGGAGTCGTTGCGCATAACCGCGAGCTGCGCCCCGCGTATGTGCCAGTACTGCATATACCTTTCGACCGCCTTGTCCATCTTCTCCAGTCTTGCGGTTGAGGACATCTCGTTGGTGAGCAGCTCGGTCAGGTGCACCTCCTCCGCTTCAGCCTCCCCGACGGGCTCCTCCGGCACGGCGTTGCGGCGGCCGTGCAGGGCGGCTGCGGACACGACCGCCGCCGCGACGACCGCCGCCGCGACTCCCCAAGTCCATATTAGCCTTTTGTTCTTCTCCATTCCTTTCCGGCTTCCTCCGCACCCGTTTCTCCAGCCCGTCTCCATCCGGACAGCCCCGTCTCACTTCCGCCAACACATCATTACTCCAGCAGCCCCGTCCTCTTCGCGAAATCGATGATGAAGTCCGCAGTGCCGTCCACTCCGAGCAGAGAGGTGTCGACGCAGAGGTCGTAGGTCGCCGCCACGCCCCAGTCGCCGAAAGTGAAGTAATTGTAGAAGTCCCTCCTGTCCTTCTCCTTCTTCCCGATGAACTCCTCGGCCTCCTCCGGGCTTATCCCCGTCCGCTGCGACACCCGCCGCACCCTCACCGACATCGGCGAGGTCAGGAACACGTTGAGGCAGCAGTCGAGGTCGCGGAGAATGTAGTCCGCCGCCCGCCCGACGATCACTGCCGAGCCTTTCTCGGCTATGTTCCTGATGGTCTGCGCCTGCATCCCGAACAGCGCGCTGTCGTCCGTGGCGTATGTCCCTCCGCCGAAGACCGACGATGAGAATATCGAAGACAGAGACCAGCTGCGTTTCTTCTCGTCCCTGTTCCTGAACAGTTCGACCGTGAAACCGAAGTCCTGCGCCGCCTTGGTTAGCAGTTCGTTGTCATAGACAGGAATCCCGAGCCTTTCCCCGAGCGCGTCGGCCACGGCCTTCCCGCCGCTCCCGAACTGCCGCCCTATGTTGATTATTATCTTCTTCATAGCATTATCGCTTCTGCGGAATTATATCGCCCCGCCGAGTCCGGCCGGGTCGTCCCCGTCGTTGAGATTCTTGAACTTGCGGAACAGCCGCCCGAGCAGCACCGCTGTCAGCGCGCTCGCCACGAGGTCGGAAATCGGGAAGCTCCACCACACCCCGTCGGCCCCGAGGGCGAGCGGAAGCAGGTAGATCGCCGGCACCAGGCAGAGCAGCTGTCTCGAAAGCGAGAGGAAGATGGACTTCTTCACCATCCCGAGACACTGGAACAGGTTCGTGCCCACCATCTGGAACCCCACCACGATGAACATCGCGTTCATAATCCTCAGTCCGTGCGACGCCAGCTCAAGCAGCTCCGGGTCGCGGGTGAAGACGGAGCACATAAGCTTCGGAGTGAACTCGCAGACGATGAAGCAGAGCACGGAGACGATGGTCGCAAGAAACGCCGTCTTGAAATAGACCTCCCGCACGCGGCTGTATTTCCTCGCGCCGTAGTTGTATCCGGCGATAGGCTGCATCCCCTGGTTCAGGCCCATACAGATCATCACGAACATAAAGGTGATCCTGTTGCAGATTCCGTATGCGCCGATGCCGAGGTCTCCGGAATATTTGCCGAGCTGCTGGTTGATGAAGAGCGCCACTATGCAGGCTGCGGTGTTCATCAGGAAAGGCCCGAAGCCGATTTCGAGCGAGTCCTTCGCCACCCTCACATCGAGGCGGAGTATGCCCTTCTCGAAGTGTATGGCCTTCTTCCTGTCGTTGAAGTGGTGCAGGGCGATGACCATAGCGATGAGCTGCGAGATTATCGTGGCCCAGGCCGCCCCCTTTATGCCCATCCCCATCGTGAAGATCATCACCGGGTCGAGAGCCGTGTTGAAGAGCACCGTGAATATGGTCAGCCCCATCGCCATCTTCGGGCTTCCGGAGGCCCTCATCGCCCCGTTCAGACCGAAATATACGTGCGAAATGACGTTTCCGTAGAGGATTATCTGCATATATTCCCTCGCGTACCCTATCGTGTTCTCGCTCGCTCCGAAGAAATAGAGAATCGGGTCGAGGAATATGAGGGCGACGACGGCGAAGAGGAAACCTATTATTATGTCGAGGGATACGATGTTGCCGAGCACCTTGTTCGACGCCTCGTAGTTGCGCTGCCCCAGCAGGATGGAGAGGATTGTCGCGCCTCCCACGCCGACGAGCGTGCCGAACGCGGTGGAGAGGTTCATCAGAGGGAACGTCACGGCGAGCCCCGAGATTGCGAGCGGCCCGACGCCCTGGCCCACGAAGATGCTGTCGACCATATTGTACAGCGAAGACGCGGTCATCGCGATGATCGCCGGCAGGGCGTAGCTTTTTATGAGAGTCCAGATTTTTTCTGTCCCGAGTTCGGTCGGTACGGTTCTGCTTCCTGCCATATTCCTAATCCTCCGGCTCCTCGGTCAGTTCTATCTCGAAAATCAGAGGCGCGTACCCCGGAATCTTGCTTCCGCTGCCCGAGCTCGCGTAGCCGAAGTCGGAGATGAATATTCCTATGGCCCTCCCCATCGGGTTCATCGCCCAGAGCGTCTTTGAAAATCCGGAGATCAGGGAGCTGCTGCTCATCGTGAGGCTGCTGTAATCCTCGCCCCAGCTGACGGATTTTGCGGAATATGCCGTTGAATTCGAGTATATGTCCTCGTCCTTCGCGGTCTTCTCGACGGTGGTGTCGAACGCCTGTCCGTCAAGCCTGCGCCCGGTGTAGTTGATGTAGACGGTGGTGTCGGATGCGAAGGTCTTGTGTCCGGCGGTGTCCGTGACCGGAATGAAGTAGAATCCGTACTCCAGCGAGTCCACCTTCTCGATGAGCTTCCCGTCGCCGTCCCTCATCTTCCCGATGACGTTCTCCCGCAGATACTCCTCGATCTGCTCGATCTGGCGTTTCTTGACGTCGGTCGTGAAATCGATGAGGGTCAGCTCGTAAATCGTGTTGGAGTAGGAGCTTGACGAGCTGAGGTACTCGGCCTCCGTCCCGTAGTCCTGGTAGGAGAAGAGCCACTTCGGGATGAGCACCGTGCGCGTGTCCCCGGCCGACATCCCGGCGACCGCGTCGATAAGGCCGGCGTAGTTCTGCCCGGAGACGAGCGATATGGTGTGCGGGCCGTAGTAGTCCGGCTTGCTGTACTCCCCGAGCTGTCTTGCAGTGGATTCCTCGCTGTATGTGCTGATGTCCAGGTCGAGCGTCCGGGTGGTGTAGCTGATGACCGCATAGCCGCCTCTGACCGCATTGACAGCCCCTTCCGTTTCGGATTTCTTCTCGGAGAGGAGATAGACCCCGCGTCCGAGGGTGTCGGGCAGCTCCCTCGCCTCGCCGGCCGCCTTGTCGTTGATTCCGAGTTCGGAGAGGTCGGCGTATTTCAGCCACGCGGTGAGATATTTCACCTCATTGTCGTACACGCCCTCCGCAACAGTCTTGGCGCATCCGCAGCATATCGCGGCGGCCCAGAGGAACGCCGCGTATTTCGTCGTCTTTCGCATATTTTGATTCTGTATATGTCTGTTTATCAATATGTCTATATGTCAATATTTCTATATATATCTGTGTATTATATGTCTCCGTATCTATATATGTATCTATATTTATATGTCTATGTCTCTATATATGATTCAGTTCCGGATGGTTCAGTTCCCGCCGTTGTCGATTCCGGTGACGGAGATATGATAGAGCAGCGCCGAGTTCGCAGGAACTGTGCCAATGCTCTTTTTCCCGAAGCCGTGTTTCCCGGAAAACATAATCAGGCACTCCTCGCCGGAGTGCACTCCGAAAAGCCCGTTGCGCAGCCCCTCCACTATGTCGGCGTTTTTCAGGCTGAGGGTGAGCGCGGTGGTGTCGATGCCGCTGATGACGTCCCAGCCGTTCTCCCTGGCCGTCGCCCCGTGGTTGGTGGCGAACATATTGCTCGCGGAGACGCTGCCGTTGAAAGTGTAGGCCGCGTAGAAGAATGTGACCGTCCCGTCGGCCGAAAGGCTGTCCCCGTTCGCGCCTTCGGTGATGACGAGCCGGCTGCTGCCGCCGTTGGTGAACACCCGGACGGCGTTGCCCGCATTCAGCTGATTCTGTATGTATTGGTCTATCTTCTTGTCCTGGTTGTCGTATGTGGTCTGGAGGCTCTGCTTGTTGCAGCCCTGGGCCGCGACGAGAGCCAGACCGCAGGCGATTGCGAGGATATCTGCATATAAACCTTTCATCTGTTGCTCATTAAGTTTCGTAAGTCTCTAAGGTATCTTAACTTATCAACATCCGTGACTTATCTCTTCTCCCAACTTTGAGTCCACTTGAAAAAGTGTCTTTTGCCACCTTTTATCCATTTTAGAAGTGTCTGTGAAGCGTATATTTTTTTTCAAAAATTGACTTTTTCAAGAGGACTCGATTTTTTAACGCCCGCGTACTTTTTCATCTGTCTTTACGGAAGAACTCGGCGGTGCGCTTCTCGACGTATTCCGCAGCGTCCTCGATCCCGGCGAAATCCTCCGGCACGGTCAGCCTCCCCCCGGCGGCGAGCTCGTGCCCTCCTCCGTGGAAATGCAGTTTCGCGCAGAGGTTCGCGGAAGTGCCCGGCTTCGAACGCAGCGACACCCGTATCCTGTCCTTGTCCTCCTTGACGAGTATGCTCAGGCGCACCTTCCCGATTCCGAGCGGAATGTTGACGAACCCTTCGGTCTCTCCCTCCCTTATGTCGAAACGCCTCATCTCTTCGGATGTGAGCACGGCGTAGGCCACTCCCTGTTCCGTGATCCGCATCTTCTCGTTCAGGAAATATCCCATCAGCCGGTAGCGGTTCTCCCGGTAGCAGTTGTAGAGGCGGCGCAGCAGCGCGTCCCTGTCGACCCCCGCAGCAATCAGCTCGCCCGCCATCTGAAGGGTGGACGGGAAGGTGGAGTTTCCGAAATTGTTGCTGTCAGTGGTCATCCCGAGCAGCAGGGCGGTCCCCGCCGACACTCCGAGCCTCTGCGCGGAGCCGTCGATGTCCGGCATCCCGAGAAGTATGCGGTAGAGCAGCTCGCAGGACGACGAAACCTCCGTCTCCGAGAAGACGAGGTCGTAGAAACCGGTCTCCGGGCTGAGGTGGTGGTCGATCAGAACCTTGCGGGCCCTGCAGCCGCGTATGGGCTTTTCCAGCGCGTCGGCTCTGCCCGGGCCGTTGTAGTCTATGCTCACGAGCAGGTCGGCCCCGGCGATGATTCCGGCCGCCTCCGCCGTGTCGTCGGTGACGAGCTCCGAGATGTCCGGGGGAATCGCGAACGAGATGCTTTCAGGGCAGGGGTCGGGCAGGACAATCCGCGCATCGACGCCTCTGGAACGCAGATAGCGCAGCAGCGCCGTCGAGCTTCCGACCGCGTCGCCGTCAGGGTGTGAGTGTGTGGAGATGACTGTCAGAGATGACTTCGCGAACAATCCGTCCAGTTCCTTGAGTTTTTCTTCCGTAATTCCGTTCATCGTGTTCCTTGGAATTTTCGCGGCCTTGCTGCCGGTGCGCCGTTCCCGAGGCCTTTTCGCTCCGCAAAATTAGCAATTTAATATTGCAATTCATAAATCAATTTCATAACTTTGTCAAGTTTTTGGAAATAAATAAAACTAAATATCAATGAATAAAATCGTTAAGGTCTGTCTGACCTACATCCTGCTTCCGCTGGTGATCATCTTCCTTTCGGTGATTACCGTAAAGAGTATTATGGAGCCGATCAAGTTCAACAAGGAGAAGAATGTCCGCGAGAAGGTGGCGATCCAGCAGCTCAAGGACATAAGGACGCTGCAGGTGGCCTACAAGAGCGTGAACGGGCGTTTCACCGCCGGGTTCGACACTCTCCAGACTTTCTACAACACCGGAAAGATGAAGGTGGTGATGAAAGTGGGGTCCGAGGACGATTCTCTCGCAGTGGCCAACACGAAGGCTCTCAAGAAGAAGAGACCGAAAATCACTTCGACCCAGATGCTCGAACTCTTCAACAAGGGTCAGAAGCTCGTGTTCTCGATCGAGAGCGAGATTCCTGTGAAGGACACTCTCTTCAACAACCGTCCGGACTTCGACATCAACAGAATCGGGACGATTCCGTTCAGCGAGGGTGAGAAAGTCGGAATGGCGGCGACCGTGAAGACCGTTTCCGGCGTCCCTGTCCCTCTTTTCGAGGCTGAGATGCCGTACAAGGCTCTGCTCAAAGGACTTGACAACCAGCTGCGCATCAATCTTGACGCGGAGAGAGAGGCGACTGACCGCTATCCCGGTCTCAAAGTGGGAAGCGTAACCGCACCTAACAACAATGCCGGCAACTGGGAGTAACGACATAATCCGCATACAGGTCGCCCGGAGCGGCTTCCTGTATCGGCTTGGAGATGACAAGGCCGGGCATTCGTCCAGATGGATGGATGCCGGGTCTGTTTTTACTGTGGAGGCGTTCCAGAGGCGTTACGACGACGTCCGGATCTCGCTCTTCACCCCGAAAGTGACGCTCGCCCCCTCGCAGTTCGTCCGGGACGGCGGGGAGAGGGAGCTGCTCGCGTCCGTCGCCGCTCTTGGGGAGAATGACGCGGCGGGCCGTGTGGAGCTGCCCGAGATGGCGCTCACGATGCTCTATTCCCTCTCGATAGGGGAGACCCTGTCCTCGACGATCGCCTCGATGGTGCTGAAGACCGACGGAAGCCGGGCGGCGGTTCTTCCGGAGCTGTATTATATGCTGAAGTCGCTCTCCGGCATACCTCAGTATAACAAGGTCGTGGCGGCCTATGCCGACGGGAAGCTCCATCTCGTCATCGCGGAGGGGAGGAGCCTGCGTCTGTGCAATGTCTTTGACGCGGCGGACTTCACGACTGCGGAATATTTCCTTTTTCTCGCAGTCAAGAGCCTCAACTTCAATCCGGAGGTGTCCGACGTCTATTTCCGGACACCGCTTTCCGCTGACGAGGAGATATCCCTGTGCAGCTATTTCCGTTCGGTCGAGACTGATTTCCGTTAGTTGCCATTATTGCACCGGAGCGTTATGCGGATAATAGGAGGAAAACTCAGGGGAAGGTCGTTCGTCCTTCCGGAAGGCTATGCGGCGAGACCCACCACGGACTTCGCCAAGGAGGGGCTTTTCAACATTCTCGACAACGAGTACGACTTTGACGGGATGCAGGTTCTCGACCTTTTCGGCGGCTCCGGCTCAATCGCCTTCGAGTTCGCATCACGCGGGGCTGGGACGGTCTATTCCGTGGAGATGGCACCGGCGAACGCCGCCTTCATCCGCGCCCAGGCGGCGAAGTTCGGTCTTGACAACGTCAGGGTCGTGCACCACAACGTGTTCGATTTCCTTCCGCTCTGCCGCGAGAAGTTCGACATAGTGTTCGCAGACCCGCCCTACGCCCTCGAAAATCTCGAAACGATTCCGGACAAGGTCCTCGGCAGCGGCATACTGCACCCCGACCGCTATTTCATTCTGGAGCACCCTGCGGAGTATTCTTTCACCTCACATCCGCATTTCGTCAAGGAGAAGAAGTACGGAAACGTGCATTTCAGTTTCTTCATCTGATTTTTCTGACTGCAATGCAGGCGTTGTGGCCGCCGAATCCAAGAGAGTCTGAAATCGCAATGGTAAGGTCGGTCTTGACCGCGACGTTAGGCGTGTAGTCCAGATCGCATTCCGGATCAGGCGTGTCGAGATGTATGGTCGGAGGCGCTATGCCGTCGCGGAGCGCGAGCACCGACGCTATCGCCTCGAATCCGCCCGCCGCTCCGAGCGCGTGTCCGGTCATCGACTTGGTCGACGAGATGTGCGCCTTGTGCGCGTTCTCCTCGCCGAGGGCGATCTTGTAGGCCTTGGTCTCGCAGCTGTCGTTCATCTGCGTGCCCGTCCCGTGGGCGTTGATGTAGATGTTGTCCGTGGCCGGGTCGTAGCCGGCCTCCCTGAGCGCGTCGCTGACGGCTCTCGCCTGGGTCAGCCCGTCCGGACGCGGCGCGGTGATGTGGTAGCCGTCGCAGGTGTTGCCGTAGCCGCAGATTTCTCCGAGAATCTCCGCGCCGCGCTCCTTCGCGTGCCCGTATTCCTCAAGCACGAGTACTCCCGCCCCCTCCGCGAGCACGAACCCGCTCCTGTTGGCGTTGAACGGCAGGCAGGCGTATTCGGGGTCGTCCGCTCCGGTGAGAGCCCTGGCGTTCGCGAACGCAGCTACGGCCATCGGAATCAGCGGAGACTCCGCCCCGCCGGCTATGATCGCGTCCGCGTATCCGTGCCGTATGGCCCTGTAGGCCTCCCCGATGGAATGCGTCCCGGTGGCGCAGGCGGTGACAATCGGAAGGCAGGGTCCGTTGGCCCTGTGCCGGATCGCGATGTTGCCAGACGCGATGTTCGGAATCATCGTCGGGACATACAGCGGCGAAACCCATCTCGGGCCGCTCGTGATCATCTTCTCGATCTCCCGGTAGGTCGACGGGAATCCGCCGATTCCCGAGCCGACATAGACCCCGAGCCTGAACGGGTCGATGTTCCCGCCTTCTCCGGAGTCAAGCCCGCTCTGGTCCACGGCCTGTTTCGCCGCAGCCACCGCGTAGACGGAGAAAAGATCCTGTTTCCGGGTGAACGCCGGCTCTATGCCGAAATCCGCCGGGTTGAAGTCGGCGATCTCTCCGGCCACAGTCGCGGCGAGCCCCTCGGTGGAGAACCTCGTCAGTCTCCTGATTCCGTTCGTTCCTTTCTTGATGTTGTTCCAGTAGGTTTCGACTGAACATCCGACGGGGGAGACCACCCCCATTCCGGTTATGACGACTCTCTTTTCCATAACAATCAGCTGTCTAAGTCCGTATGTCAAGTGTCCGGGATTGTCCCTCGGTACGGCTTTTGTTGTCGCCGCGTCCCCTGTAGTGCAGGCCTTGATCCGTGAACCTTTTTTCAATTCCAAGACCTGCAAAGGTAGTGATTTTGCAGTTTGCGTCAAAATTCATATTTTTGCCCCGCATTTCGAAACTCAGTCGAGAATCGCTATGAACAGGATGCTTCCGAGATATCTGCTTGACAAGTATCAGCTGACCGGTACGGTGACGTTCTCCGTATTGTTCGCGGTCGTCTTTATGAATCTCTACGCCCCCTTCTCCCCGACTGCCTGGTTCGCCCTCGGCGGCTCCTCCCGTTTCCTCTACACTCTCATATTCTTTCTCGCTTCGGTCATATTCCTGATTTTCAGCAGGATTCTGCTATATAAGACGAAATATATGTTCGAGATGAGGATATGGCAATATGCCCTCTGGTGCGTCGCTGAAGTCGTCGTGATCTGCGGGATATATCTCTGGATGACCGTCGCCATAGGGGAACTTCCGGAGGATATGACCGAGTGGAGGATGTTCCTGAAGTCGCTGCTGTACGGGACCATATCCCTGATAGTACCTTATATAATATCCGCCCTCTATCTGGCTCTGGCCGAGAAGGAGAAGATCATCCGGCTTATGAACTACAGCAACGTGGTCTCCGACGAGCCTGCGCCCGGGGCGGGGGAGCAGAAGATCACTCTTTTCGACATCGGCGGCACCCTGCGGTTCTCGGTGCGCCGTCAGAACCTCTACTACATCGAGTCCGACGACAACTACATAAGGGTCTGGTACGACGACGGACACGGCGAGCTGAAGCAATATATGGTCAGATGCCGTCTGAAGACGGTCGAGGAGACGTTCGCCGACAGCACCCTGATTCGCTGCCACCGGAAGTATGTGGTGAACGCCGAGCACGTCCGCCTGCTGCGCAAGGACGGCGAGTCCTTCGTCCTGGAGCTTGATTCCGGACAGATTCCGCCGATTCCGGTCACCCGGACCTACGAGAAGGCGGTGCTTGAACGGTTCTCGCAGCAGTGATTGACGACGGCGCCGGAGACGGGATGATGCTCAAATGATTTCAATCAGACATATTTTCAAGTGTTACTGTAATAGTAAGTGTCACAATTATTAGTGTAAATTTCCATTTTATGAAACGCAATTTCTTGAAAGCGGCGGCAGTGGTGTTCTGCTCGGCCGCGGCTGTGTTCTCGTCCTGCAAGAAGGATAACGCCAGCACCGGGGACATAACGACTGAAAACGAAGCGCTTCCGGTCACGGACCAGCTGGACGTGACCACGGACATCAAGGCCGTGGTGCTCGGGGACGCACGCAGCGACTTCAACGCTTCGGTGGTGAACCGTCTGAAGAATCAGACGAATGAAATCAGCGCGGACGCCGGAGTCATAGTATTCACCTCCGGTTATGCGGTGAATCCCACCCGGGAGCAGATGGAGCTGCTGCTTGAAGCCTATGCGAACGGGGCGGCCTTCATCTTCACCAATCCGAGATTCCCGGATATTTCCGGTCTGGAGACTCTGGTATGGGATTCTTTCAACGCTCTCATCGAGGAGGGCAAACTGTCCGACGTGGAGACGGCCGCGAACTTCATCGGCAGGGTGAAGACCGTGAAGGACCTCTGCGACAACAAGCGCTGCGGCGCGGTGGAGGGTGTCGCGTTCCGTGGCGAGTCGGTCTATCTCGTCCGCGACCTCGACGAAACGGCGGACTTCTCCGACCTGAATTCTTCCGGATTCTATTCGGACGGGAAGACTTCCAAAGAGTTCACCTGCGTGGACACAGACTATGTCCCGACCGCCTATGACCACGGCAAGTCGGCAGATCTGCTCATCCGCTGGATAGAGGACGGGCGTGAGGAGAGCCGCAGCCTGTTCAATGCGGCGGCCTTCGGCCTCAAGGGCGATGCGACCGACGCCATCGACAAATATATGGCCGGGCAGCGCGTAAGCATACAGCACAAAGTCGGGCCGAGCCGCGCACTCGACCGCACCCTCATCTATGAGATGGTTTACACCGTTTACAGCGCCTACGATTTCGACAAGAACGAGGACTACTACTTCATCCGTCTGGAGCCGAACTTCCACTGCTCCGCGCTCGGCTGTCAGAACGGCGCCACCTCCTGGGTCAAGGGTACCCACGAGGTCACGTTTGACGACGGGACGACCGCAGGGCACTGGTCTTCAAGCCGTGACAACAAGTGGTACGGCCCGTATATGAGCAAATTCGACTACACCGCGTATGTAGTATACGCGAACGGAGACCAGGTGAGCGGCACGACTCTCCTGTCGACGACCCCTCATACGGACGTGAGCGGCTCGACCGGCTACTCGACCGGCATCTCCTGGTCGCTCAGCGGCAACGTCGGATTCAACTCCGGCGGAATTATGGGCGGAGTCACCGGCGGCGTCACTTTCTCCGACACCCGCAGCCACAGCGAGAGCGACCTCAAGGTCTATCACAAGATGCAGAACGATGTTCCGAACTGGAGAATCGCCGGCATAGTCCCTCAGTTCCATCCGAGCTGGAATCCTTACCACGACGAAGTGGCCACGTTCCAGAAGACCGACTGGCAGACGGAGTTCACCTGGATAGTCAAGGTCGCGAATCCCCAGAAGGACAAGGCTTACTATGCCAAGGGCGTCGACGTCACCGAAATCACGGAGCTGAACTACAGCTTCTACGACCTCGAACTCAGCGTACATCCGACCCAGAGCGCGATGATAAGTCTCTGCACGCCGAACCGCAGCAGACTGGGTTTCACGATGACCTGCTCCGACCAGAATCTGCGCGACGAAATCTCCAAGCAGTTCAGCCAGACCTGGCAGAACGAGTTCACCTACTACGCCACCGACGACAACGCGTCGCTGACGGGGGCGAAGGCGATGTTCGAGAAGGTGAAGGTCGCCGTGAAAGGTTACGCGGAGACCCTCAAGGATTACGGATTCACCGGGACGTACACCTTCAGGCTGAACAAGACCGACGGAACAAAAATCGCGGAGTTCACTCTTGAGAACGGCTCCGTGAAGTAGGGGCGAGTTTCTGAGGCGGGGGTGGTTCGCTGACGCGGTTCTTTGAAGCAGACGCAATTCTTTGGCGCAGAAGTGATTATTCAGGGTATTTTCCCCGGAACAGCAGAACCGGCGGCTTCGCAAAGAAGCCGCCGGTTTTTTGTGTTTGGTTTGTTCTACAAACGGTTTTACTCGATCTGTTCGGAGAACAGATCGGAGTCGAAATCATAGTTCCGGGCTGATAAAACCTCGGGGACATCATTGACAGACGGGAACTCTTCGGCTATTTCACATCGCAAGGTGTCGAGCAGTTCATCCCCCATTATGCCGGAGTATTTCCCGCGGAGTGCTTTTTCATACCAGGCGATGATGTTGTTTCCCGTAATTATGCTCTGGATATGGCTTCTCCACCCTATTTGAGTCAGAAGTGATACGATGACATCCTTTTCGGCCTGTTTGCAGACAATTATAATCCGGTCGCTTGATATGCTGTTGACGATGTCTTCGGCGAGTTCCACGTCCAGACTGAGGTGCTTGATCTGTATGGCCGGGCCCCAGTTGGAATACATATCCAGACCTCTGTCGGCGGCATTGGTGACACCGACCCGATATACTCTGGCATCCTGAATGTATGTGGGATTGGTGAAATCGATGTTCATCACCATTTTTGAGAAGTCCTCGAATTCTCCGAGAATGTCGAACCGTTCGGATGAGACCGACACTTCCACTTTCAGGTCGAGGGCGTCAACTATGGTCGAAAACAAGGAGTGTACGACTATTTCGTAAATCTTGTCGAGACTTCTTTTGAGCCCGGGTTCATTCCAGAAGGAGTCAATGAATTCTTTGACCTGAAAAGATTCTTTCGTCGCATTGTCGCAATATCCCAGTGCATTGGCCAATTGACTGTGTCTGTTCGTGAATCTGCTGTAGATGTAGGCTTCGATCGCGCCGCCGGTTCTGACATTCTCCTTGCCAAGCTCATTGATCAATATCGGCGGCAGGGCGTTGTCATTGAAAAGGTCGTCCTGGAATCGTGCGCTGCTCGTGCATCTTCTTCCAAGCAGCGGGACGGACATCTCGTCGCGCCATTTCTTGCTGGAGTTGCGATAATCTTCAAGCGAGAGCAGGTCGATGTCTCCGGAAACCCTGTGATGATACAGAATTTCAGCCACCTGTATGGGCTTATACATATGAACGCGGGACTTCTGGATTATCTTGTCAAGAGCCGCTTTTGCGTCAGAGAATGCAGGCATATTCAGTCGTCATCATCTAAATTCAACGATATCATCATTTGTCTTGCCACAGCCGCTATCACCGGGACGGCCACGGAATTTCCGCATTGATGCCGGATCTTGCCATAGGGGACCACGATCTTGAAAGTGTCCGGAAATCCCTGAATCCTGAGCATCTCCCTTTCAGTGGGACGCCGTTCATCGTTGATCAGGATGTAGTTCGCGGATGCGCCGGCCCGTAATGCGGAAGAGTAGGGGTGAGGTGTGACCGATCCGGCCATATTCTCGTGTGAGATATATGGCTTCGGATATCCTTTGTCCTTTAGCCTTTCTAAACGGGACTGTCTGATGCCGTCTTTGACATAGTACTTCTTGTCGACATTTTTCTCAAGGATGTCATCAAGAGTTTTTCGCCTTGACACCGGCGTCGGTTCCGGAAACGAAAAAAGGACGGGGTCTCTGAATCCGACGATGATGATCCGCTCCCTTTTCTGTGGCACTCCGTAGTCGAGCGCATTTAAAACTTTCGCATATACCGTATATCCCAATGCCTCCAGATGCTCCCTTATGACTCTGAACGTGTTCCCTCCGTCGTGAGCCGTCAGGTTTCTGACGTTTTCAAGCATAAAGGCTCGCGGACGTTTGGCGTTCAGTATCCTTTCTATGTCAAAGAACAGAGTTCCGCAGGTTTCATTGGCAAACCCTTCTTTCTTGCCGATAATCGAGAATGCCTGACAGGGAAAACCGCCCAGAAGAATGTCGAAATCCGGAATGTCCTCCGCATTGATTCTGGTGATGTCTCCTGCCGGGTGTTCGCCAAAATTCGCTTCGTATGTCTTGCAGGCGTCTTCGTCGAATTCAGAGGAGAATACGCACCGTCCCCCGACTGATTCGAATCCGAGTCTTATCCCTCCAATGCCGGCAAAGAGGTCAATAAATGTAAATTTATCCTGTTTCATCTCATCTTCATATTCCGATTTTTTCCGCTGTCTTTGCCGAAGACGCCTGACAGGTGATTTCAGCGGGACCGGCTTGATTGCGAACACAGTGTATTCGCAATCGGACGGATCCGGCGGCGCTGTCCCGGGTGGTCATATCATTTCCGTTTGTTTCTCTTGTAGGAGCGGAGGCGGGAGGCGGACTGAACCATCGCCTCGTCGAGCATTATGCTGCGGGCGGCGAGGATGTCGAGAACCATCGCGACGAGAGGGAAAAGAGCCGTCACGGAAAAAGTCATCGAGTTCCATTCGCGGACCATATCGACGATGAGCCAGGCCTGGAAAGCGAGGAGGATTATCGCCGAGAGAGTCGCGACCCTCATCTGCGGAATCCTTATCTTGAAGGCGAACAGGGAGAAGGCGTTGCCTGCGAGCGTCACCGCAAGAAGGGCGAGATAGGGGATTCTTTCGTAATATTTCACCGTCACTTCCGCGCCGTCCGGGCCGAGTATGGTCGCGAACCTGCAGAAGAACATTGAGGTGAGAAGAGCCGTCGCGATTGCGAGGTAGAGGGTCTGAAGTCTTTGCCACATAATGGTCTGTCAATTTTGTTCGACCGCGAAATTACGAAAAAATTGCTAATTTCTCAAGTTTGACACTTCCAAGCCAAAAATAAGTCCCATATAGGGGTCTCAGACATCTCCAAGCGGGATTTTGAGACCCCTTTTTTATCGGCCTCTTTGTGGCAATATGACTTGTTTATCGCTTTCTTTCAGCGCGTGTCGTCCCTTGTTTGTCTTTTCTTTTCGTGCCGGCGATGATCATGTTCATCGCTCTTTTTGTAACAATCTGACAGTCAGTCCTGAAGCCGCAGGCGCCGTGCAGCCGGTTTGATATCTCCGTCCTCTGATATTCGGGGATGTAGCCCTCTCCGCCGATGAAGAGCATATTCATCTTTCTCATCGTGTCGATCATCTGATGCACCGAGATTCTATCCCCGTATTTCTTGCCGAGGTTGACTCTCTTCAAGAGATATTTCACGAGGAAAAGCGCGAGGAAGCAGGTGAGGAAGTGCGCCCTGATTCTCTCGTCCCGGCGCAGATAGACCGGACGCGACTTCAGGTCCGTCTTCGTGATTCTGAAGCAGTCCTCGATTTGCCAGCGGTAGGAGTTGTGGAGCAGGATATCCTGCGCGGCGTCCTCCAGGTCGGTGCACACGGCGTAGAACCCGTCGAACTTCTCCTCCTGCTCAACCGCCTCCCGGTCAATTTCATACGCGACATTGTCCGCCACTTCTCCGTCGTCGGTGAATGAAGTCCTCTTGTAGAAGCGCCTCGGGCTGTTGGGGTGAACCCTCTCGACGGCCTTGACGCCCTTCCCCAGCTGCGACTCCGCCCTGGCTATCTGGAGGTTGCGTATGGTCCGCAGATAGTCCCGGTACTTGACTGAATACGTGACGATTATTCTCTGGGAGAGCGTCTGCTTCCCGCCGCCCGCCTTCACTTCGTCCACTATCCATCTCTCCTTGTAGAACGTGCAGTCGCGGTGCTCCGTCCCGTCCAGCTTGTCAATGTCGTAT
>CAVIXF010000009.1:0-21634 GCA_963646585.1 Candidatus Gastranaerophilales bacterium HUM_1
GCGGACGATAGACCAGCTTTCGCAGGTGATAGAAACTATAAAGAAAAATCCTGATTCCCGGCGGATGATCGTGTCGGCGTGGAATGTCGCGGAGGTGGAGAAAATGGCTCTGCCTCCGTGCCACACATTGTTCCAGTTCTATGTGGCGGACGGCAGGCTCTCCTGCCAGCTCTACCAGCGCAGCGCGGACGTCTTCCTCGGCGTTCCGTTCAACATCGCCTCCTACGCGCTTCTGACGATGATGGTCGCCCAAGTCTGCGGTCTGCGGCCGGGCGAGTTCATCCACACCACGGGCGACACGCACATCTACCTCAACCATTTCGACCAGGTCGCCGAGCAGCTCACCCGCACTCCGCGCCCGCTCCCGAAAATGAAGCTGAACCCGGACGTGAAGAGCATCTTCGACTTCAAATACGAGGACTTCACCCTCGAAGGCTACGACCCCTACCCGGCGATAAAAGCCCCCGTCGCCGTCTGAAGACGGGAAGATTTCTTGTTTTACACCGATATATTACGGGTAATCAATAGTTTATAACGAAATGTCAAAATAAGAGATTTTTTTATGCTTATTTTGCATCTCATTGAAGCCCGGAGGAGAATGGTGCTTCAGTCGTTGAACAGATAAGTCAGAGTCTCCGGGAAGAGGAGGCCTGCGGCGTTCTTCTTTATCTTGAATATGACCGCGTCGCCCCCTTTTATCGGGCTGCCGGTCTCTATGTCGAACTTCGGCCGGCCGAGCAGAAGATCGACCGTTATCATACTCTGTTCCAGAAGGATGTCGAACTGTGAGACTATCGGGTTTCTGGTATGCTCAATCTTGTTGAACCTGAACTGCTCCTGCCCGCGGTCTCCGACTCTGGTGTCGACCTCTATCCAGAAAGTCTCGTGATGTTTCGTCAGCAGGCTTCTATGGAGCGACTGAAGCCGCCAGACGGCTACGTCGGCGATTTTTCTGAAGACATCCGGCCCAGTGACCCCGTCCTCTTCGATTTCCAGAAGACTGTCCGGATAATTCATATTGAGACGGAGATTCTGCGAGTTCGGCGATTTACAGGACAGGGTGTTCCTGTATGACTTTATCCCCTGTGACATATAGCCGTATTTCTCCACAATCGCAGCAGCGCTCTTCAGACGGCTGATATCCCAGTCAGGAACCTTGCAGAAGAGGTTTTTCTTGATGTTCGGCCGGCGGCTGCGAAAACTCTTCAGTTCTATGCCCTTGTAATCCGGAAGGGGCGAGTCGTTCATATCAATGCCGAGAAGAGTCTCCACCTGCCGGCCTATGGCGGTGTCCGCGTTCATATCGGTGTCTATCCACGAACGTTCATATTCCCTCAGTCTGGTCAGCAGCTCCTTCGCCACGGCGTCAGCCTCGAATGAAAGGCTGAAAATCAGGTCTTTTATCGGATTGGCGACGGACGTCTCCCCGAACTTCTCCACATCCGTCTTCGTCAGATTGATGACGCACAATTCCTTCGGCCCGGCGGCGATGATTGCGTGAATGTCATCCGCTTCGCTGTTCTCCTTCAATCCGTAAATCCACAGCCTCGGATCGCCGTCTTTGGTGACGGGGCGATACAGGGATGTCCGTGTCGCGATATCCTTGAATCCGGTAAGGATGCGGGTCGGTACGATGGCTTTGAACTCCGGTCCCTTGGCCTGCGTCGCATAATCGTGCACCCCGTTTTCCTTGAAATAGGTGCGCATAGGGGCCGTCGCGTCGAGGATGGACTTCTTCAAGCCCGTGGAGGTGATCTGAACCTGCGTGAATTTTATGTTCCTGCCCACCAGATACTCCATATTGTGTTTCTCCAGCGCAGTGAACGGCCTGATATGTATCATACTCCTACTTTATCGCTTTGAGGATGGTGTTTCCTATCGCCCGCGCCATAAGCGGCGGGACCGCGTTGCCGACGAGGGTATATTGCGGTATCTCCGACTTCCTTTTGTCTCCGCCGGTCTGACGCTTTCCCTGAAAGACGAAAGAGTCGTCAAACGACTGGAGCCTCGCCATCTCGCGCACCGTCATAGCCCTGAATCGTGAATAGTGGATAAAATCGTCCGGCATCGTCACCACGGTCGGACTCTGCCCCTTCGGGTTGAGGACCGTGTAGTTGCGCTTTTGTGACTCCAGATGCTTCTCCTTGAGTTCGGCCTTGCAGGCGTCGTCATACCCGCCGTGTTCCGCTATGATCTCCAGACGCTTCTTCACGTCTTCGTTCTGGGAACTTGTCTGATGGTTGAAAAGCTCCTGCTCGGCGTGCATCATCGGATTTCCGAGTTCTTCGGCGTTCCTCACATAGAACGGCTTGCAGTCGAACTCAAACCTGTGCCCCAGCCGCCCCCTCTTTGACCATTCGGAGAATTTACAGCGTTCGCCTTCCGCATCGAGCGCCCCGTCGACGGCCCTCTCCCGGAGAAGCGGATCCAGCTCCTTGTTCTTCCGCACGTTGGCGTAGCTCGTCTTTGTCTCTCCGTTTCCGATGAAATCGAGGTCAGAGATGGCCTCATATACCGTAACCTTCTCGTCTTCAGCGACAGTCGCGGGAATTTCAGTTATGAGCTTCTGGTCTTTGCGGCATCCGATGAAGAGGACGCGCTCCCTGTTCTGGGGCACCCCGTAATCCGAAGAAAGCACCACTATCGGCTTTTCTATGCGATACAGGCGGATGGAATCCAGAATCCCGTCAAATTCGTCCTCTGAACCGTCTTTCCGGGCATATTTCCTCAACTCGTCGAAACACTCGTCAAGCGTCATAGCGTATACGCCTATCATAGATTTCAACATCTCGACCCCGTCCCTCATCCTGTCGAACTCCGGGACGCTGTCAAGAGCCGCGAGTATCTTTGAGATGATGGCGTCGTCCTCCATCGATGCTATGAAATCGTTCATCGAATGCATAAAGGCGTCGTTGTCGATGTTGCAGGCCGCCTTTTCCTGAATGACGGCGTTCTTTATCTCCTGCCTTTCGCGGTTGCGCCTGAGCAGGTTGAGACCGTGCCGTATCGTGCTTATCTTCGGGTCGGACTTGCTGACACGGTAGTCTACGTTCCGGGTCAGCTCTCTGAACTGCTCCTCAAGAGTGTTGAAATACTCCCCGATGTGCGAGTCGGTCTCCGAATCGTCGTCCATCTCCAGACACAGTTTTGTCATAAGGCAGTTCTTCTCGAACGGCGTGGCCGTGCGGGAAAGTATCAGATTAAGGTAGCCGTACAGCTTCGAGACCTGTTCCGGGTCGATGATTGAACGGATCCGCCTCATAATCTCATCCTTGAAACGCCCCTTGTCCTTCGTGAGTATGCCCTTGACGTTTTCCATCACGAAATATTTGGGGCGCAGGGCGACAATCACCTTGAGGTAATGTTCAAACAGATTGTCCCTCTTGTCGTATTTCCGCCGCCGCCCGGAAAGGGAGAAGGACTGGCAGCTCGGCCCGCCTGTCACCACGTCGATTCTCGTCCTCCCTATCTTCTTCTTGAGGTCGGAAAGGAATGTCTCGGACATAATGTCCTCGGTGAGGAACTTCGTGTCGAGCCCCAGCTGTTCGTTATATCTGACACGGTGCGTCAGTTCGCAGTTTTCGTTGATGTCGCTGGCCAGAATGAAGTCATAATACCTGTCATCCGTATAGGCCTGCATAAAGCCTTCGCTGATGCCGCCCGCACCGGCGAACAGATCCAAGAAAGTGACCGCCTTCCTGCCGTCGGTGAATTCCCGTTTCTGAGACATATTCAAAATTTTACTAACCCCGCAGTGAACTGTCACCCGCTTGGGCCTGCCAAGTTACTCACAAAACCCGAAACAGGCAAAAATTATTGCGCGGCAGCCCTACCAGGAGACGGGGCCGGGGGAGGTGAAGTCTTCGGTGGTCAGGCCGCCGTCCGTTCTGGTCGGAGTGCCGGCTATGGCGGAGAGTCCCGGCCAGTCGGAGATGCTGTAGCTGTCCTTGACGCCTTCCGGAGCGAGGGGGAAGAAGCTGAAGTCGCCTCCGATTTTCCGTTCTATCGCGGAGACGGAAAAGATGTAGTCGGCAAGCGGCGGAAGCTCTGTGATTTTCGTCTCGTAGAAACGCTGCGGGAACCAGAATCCTATCGCCATCACCTCGTCGGCGGAGCACTGCCATATCGTCTTCCCGCTGTTCCCCTTCTTCGTGCGGAGAGCCACGAGATAGCGGGCGGAAGGCATAGCGCACACCTTCGAGCCGGGATATACGTTCGTGCCCCGCACATAGTCGTTGACCGTCCATCCCTCCTTGTAGTCGCAGCCGATGACGACATAGAGCGTGTCAGAGCAAGTCCATCTGTCCTGACGCAGACGCTCCACCAGCCCCCAGTGGCTTGTTGTGTAATCGCCGTCGAGGTCGTTCAGATAGGCTTCCGGGGCGACGTTCGTTGCGTAGAAGGTCTGGACGTTCAGGTCGAAGAGCACGTCCGAGCGTCCGGCGCCCCTGTCGGCCGAGCCGAGAAGATGCCCCCGCTTGGTGTAAGTGCCGTCCGGCAGGCCGCTCCAGAAGAAGGAGGTGTTTTTCGGCCAGTCGTCCCAGTCAGTGTCATAGATTCTGGACTGTTCCGCCTCAGGGATGTCCGGGTCTGGCCGGAACGGATCCGGTTTTGGCCGCGTGCTGCCTCCCTCCTGATAAATGGAGTGGCACGGGAACGCCACCCACATCGGGTTGTGCCGGCTGACGTCGTAGCAGGCCTCGTAGTTGCGGACTTTCTTCTTTGTGCGGTAGGTCGTCCCCTGATGGTTGATGTACTGCCAGGAGGAGTTCGCATTGAGCGTCTGCGGCCGTTCGATGTAGTCTTTCAGTTCCGGGTCTGGATTTGGGTCTGGTGTCGGATCTGGTGTCGGATCTGGTGTCGGGTCAGGATTGGGGTCCGGATTGGGGTCCGGTGTCGGGTCGGGCTTCTCGGTGGGTTCGTCTCCGGAATCTTTTCCGGTTCGCAAGACCACAGACCTGCGGAAACGACAGCCGCAATCAGCAGAAGCAGTGCGTATCTTTTCATAAGGAAATAATTCAAATCGACATAAAGAAATAATTGTCAGGAGTTGGACACAAGGGTGACGTCGGATATGGTCTCTCCGTTTCCGGTGAGCCCTATTTTCACGACGGATCCGAGATTATGGAACTTCATATCCGTTCCCTTCCCGTAGCCCGCCATAGGGTTCACGAAAGAGGCGAAAGTGCCTTTCTGACAGACCTGCCAGTCCGGAAGCTCCAGAAGGTAATAGAATGAATCTCCATCCTTCACTTTGGCGTATTGAGGGCTGTCGTTGTCGGTCCACGAATATACATATATGGCGAAGTACTCGTCGGCTTCGGTGACATTCTCCACTGTCGCGACCCCGGGGTCGTCGGCGCTTATGGTGACGTCATAAGTGACGTCGTTGATGACGACTTTGTCTCCTTCTGACCAGAGGACGGTCTTGTCGTTGAGAAGCGAGGTCCTGGTTCCGGGAGCGCTGAGGCGGAGGGTCACTGTCCCTTTAGTGGGGGGCAGGAGCGAGGTCTTCCGCAAGTTCCTTTGAGCAGGAGAAAAGCGATGCGAGAGCGAGCGAGGCGGCAATGCATCTTCCGGCAAGTTTCAGACAAGTTTTCATAACAGGGTATTGAGGTTAGTTGATAATTTGTTGATTTCGCAACGATTGACCGCGCAAGGTATGAAGAAAATTCAAAAAAATGAAAAATTTTTCCGTGGAATAGTCGTATCTTCGCCGAATCGGGGTGGGTTGTTTCCTATACGGGTATATGTGGGGCAAGTCACGGCCGGACGGACGAATTTTGGAAGATATGACGGAGACAGAGCTTGTGCGCGGGGTCAAATCGGGCGACGCGGAGGCGTGGAGGAAACTTTTCGCCCGTTATTTCCGTGTCTGCACGCGTTTCGTCTCCGGAATCGTCGGGGACGCCGCGGCCGCCAAGGACATCGTGCAGGACGGGTTTATGAAGCTCTGGACTGCGAAGGGGCGGCTCTGTGACGACTCCAATCTCGAAAGCCTGCTCTATGTCGTTATGAAGAACGGGGCTCTCAACTTCCTCCGCTCCCGTCGTACCGTATGCGGCGACGAGCTCTTCGGCAGGCTGGCGAGCGGAGAATGCCCCGCCGACGAGAAAATGGCCGCCGAGGAGAGGAAATCCTCCCTCCGAAGCGCGGTCGAATCCCTGCCGGAACAGCGTAAAGCTGTGATTAAGAGGAAACTGGGGGGGGGTACGAACCGGGACATATCCAAGGAACTCAATCTGTCTGAGAAGACCGTTGAGAACTATGTCACTCTGGCCCGCCGCGATCTGAAGAACAGATTGTCATAAAACGGCGCATTGCTGCGTTATGCTCCTCCGCCGAATCCTCACAACCTCAAGGTTGCTCCGGTGTCGGTGTCGTCGCAAGCCTTGCACTGCACCATTTTATGACAATCCGCCTCTGGGGAGAGTAAGACAATGCGTCTCTTGGGAGTAAGATAACCAGCCTTTGAGGAGTAAGACAATCCTTATCTTGAGGTGGCCTCCACAAGAATTTCTTGAAGATTTTCTGAAAAAAACATTGCGGATAGGGGGATTTTGTCCGCTTTCGTGTTCTATGTCCCGTCTATGAGCACGGATTTTCGCATTAAGACTGATGATTTTCAGGACTGGCTGATTGAGAATGAGGCCGGCCCAGAGGTCGATGTCGTGCTCAAGGCTATGTTCCGCCGCTGCGCGGAGGAGGAATCTGGCGGGAAGGAGGACAGGGAGGCCTTCGGGGCGTTCGCTGAAAAGGCCGGTCTCCGTCCTGAGACGAAGTCCGTGAAGAAATCGGCGAGAATCCTCCGTATCTTCCGCGACGCAGCCGCCGTCCTGTTCATCCCCCTCGCATCCGCCCTTCTGTGGCTTTCGCTTAATGCCGGAGGGAGCGAGAAGACCGCCGACTGGAAAGAGAAGACCACCGCGTCTACGGAGACCGCCGAACTTGTTTTGCCGGACGGAACGGCGGTGAAACTCGGCCCGTGCAGCAGGATAGTCTATCCGGACGTATTCATCTCCGGTGAAAGAAAGGTGTTCGCGGGCGGGGACGTATTCTTCGACGTCGCCCGTGACCCTGACAGGAAATTCCGGGTCGTTTCGGACGATATGGACGTCGTCGTCCACGGAACCCGCTTCCGCATAAACTCGTTCGTCGATTCGGAGACGGAGGATGTCGCCCTCTTTGACGGGTCGGTACGGCTTGAAATGCATTCGGACAGCTCGCAGCTGTCCCTCTCCCCAGGCGAGATGTTGAGATATGACCGTAAAAGGCGGAATTTCGAGAGGATTCTGTTCGATGTCAACAGCGCGGACAGGGTTCTTCGGGCGGAGGGTGTCCAGTTCATCGACGAAAGCCTCGGGAGCATAGCGCGTCGTCTTTCTCGGCGGTTCGGGGTGGAGATTTCGGTCGAGGACGAAAAACTTGCGGAGGGGAGGTACTACGCCTCATTCATAAACGGGGAGAGTCTCTCCGAAATGCTCGACGCCCTCAATCTCGGCGGCCGCTTCAGAATACGGGATGCCGGCGGAAAAATAAAGATAACTGGGAGCAAGGGCTCTGACACTCGATAACCGGGAATGCGGGAAACACGCATTAATTATACAATTTGTTGTAAAACTCACGTCACATTGACAAGCCGGAATACACACGGAACACAAATAAACAACAGTAACCATATCATTATGAACCTGAAACATTTAATCCGGGGATTCCTCGCACTGTCGGCGGCGCTGCTGCTCAGTCTCCCGGCGGCGGCCCAGAACGTGTCGCTCGACCTGAAGGGGGTGACGGTGTCGAAGGCTGTCTCCGAAATCCAGTCCGCCTACGGCTGGTCGGTGGTCATCCAGTCGTCCGAAATCGATATGGACCGAAAGGTCTCCGTGTCGGTGAAAGATGTCGACGTCGTTACCGCCGTAAAGAAGATCTTTGAAGGCCAGAGCGTCGAGGTGAGCGTCGTCGGACGCACCGTCACGGTAGCCGAAGCCTCGCCCGCCCCTGCGGACAAGGGGGACGACGGCAGGTGGTTCACCCTGTCGGGCGTGGTGAAGACAGATGACGGCGAACCGCTGCTCGGGGCCGGAATCGTGGTGAACGGACGTCCCGGAGCGGGGACGGTGGCCGACCTCGACGGAAAGTTCAGCATAAGGACGGCTCTTGGGGAGACGCTGACCGTCTCCTTCGTGGGCTACTCCGACGTGGAAGTGAAGGTGTCGGGGCGCGGCGCGGTCGAGGTCGTCCTCACCCCGGACTCCGAGTTCCTCGCCGAGACCGTCGTGGTCGGCTACGGCACGCAGAAGAAAGTGAACCTCACCGGAGCGATATCCACCGTGTCGGCCGACAAGCTCGACAACAGGGTCGCCCCGACGCTCACGCATATGCTCCAGGGCTCCGTCCCGGGACTCAACATCACCACGAGCTCCGGCCGTCCGGGCAACGGGGCGAGCATCAACATCCGAGGAACGAACTCCATCAACGGCGGCAGCCCGCTCGTGCTCGTTGACGGCGCGGAGTCCGACCTCGCGAGGGTCAGCCCGTCCGACGTGGAGTCGATATCCGTCATAAAGGACGCATCCGCCGCCGCAATCTACGGAGCCAGGGCGTCGTTCGGAGTCATACTCGTCACCACCAAGGCCGGGTCTTCGGAGGACGGATGGGCGAAAGTCCGCATAAGCTCCCGTTTCGGATGGGAGGAGCCGACGACTTCGACCGAGTTCGAGACGAGGGGATATTACTCCGTCTATCTGAACGACCTCTTCTACAGCGCGACGAACGGCACGAACTACTCCTTCTACACCTCGGAGGATATGCGGCAGCTCTGGGCTCGGCGCAACGACAGGACAGAGGACCCGTCCCGCCCGTGGGTTATGATCGACCAGCGCGACGGACGCGACACATATGTCTACTACGCCAACACCGACTGGTATCACGAACTCTTCCGTGACCGCCACCCGAACCAGCAGCACAGCGTCTCAGTGAGCGGAGGGGCGAAGAAAGTAAAATACTTCCTCTCCGCATCCTACAATATGGAGGACGGAATCTTCCGGCGCAACACCGACCGCCACCAGAAGTATAACTTCCGCTCGAAAGTCTCCTACGACATCAAGAAGTGGCTGAGCATAAGCAACAACACCAGCTACTACAACTCCTCCTACAGCTATCCCGGGCCGAGCGGGGTGAACACCGCCTTCTCGCTGATGACGGTGCACGCCCTCGCGAGCTACCCGGCGCACAACCCGGACGGGTCGAGCATAGGTTTCACGTCCTTCGCCAACAACAACTACGTGATGGACGGGCTGCTCACGATACTCGACAACCCGAACTACAGGAACAAGGACATCAACGACAACCTGTCGACTACGACCGAGATGGTCATCAAACCGCTCCAGTCCCTTGAAATCCGGGCCAATTTCACCTACGCGCTGAACCAGTACCGGAACACCAACCGCACCGTCCAGGTCGGCTACTCCCGCTATCCGGGGGAGGTTGTCACCGTGGACAATGCGCGGTCGGTCAGCTCCCTGTCCGAGAGCGTGCAGACCCAGCAGTATTACGCCACCAACGTCTACGCGACCTGGAACAAGACATTCGCCGACGCGCACAATCTCAAGCTGATGGCGGGATTCAACTGGGAGGCGAAGAACTACAAGGACGTCACCGCCAAGGCCTACTACCTTATGAGCGACAGCCTCAGCGACCTCAACCTCGCCGGCTCCGGGGCGGACGGCAACAAGAGGATGGAGACCGGCGGAGGCCAGAACCAGTACGCCCTCGAAGGCTATTTCGCGAGAATCAACTACGACTACCGGGGACGCTACCTTTTCGAGGCGAGCGGCCGTTACGACGGATCGTCCCGTTTCGCGTCCTCGCACCGCTGGGGGTTCTTCCCGTCGGCGTCGGCGGGTTGGAGAATCTCCGAGGAGAAGTTCTTCGCCCCGGCGAAGAAGGTCGTCAACAACTTCAAGCTCAGATACTCCTACGGAAGCCTCGGCAACCAGCAGGTGGGCTACTACGACTACATACGCAAGGTCACGGTCGGCACCGGCTCCTACATATTCGGCACGGGCACGAAGCCTACTGTCGCGACCATAGGCGACCCGGTGGCCTCCGACCTCACCTGGGAGAAGACCTCTCAGCACGACCTCGGAATCGACCTCTCCTTCCTCGAAGACCGCCTCGTATTCACGGCTGACGCATACATCCGGGACACGAAGGATATGCTCACCGCCGGAGCGGCTCTCCCGTCGGTTTACGGGGCCGCCTCCCCGAAGATGAACGCGGCCGACCTCCGGACGAAGGGATATGAGCTTCAGCTTGTCTGGAGGGACTCCTTCAATCTTCTGGGGCAGCCGTTCCACTACTCCGCGTCCGTCAGCTTCAGCGACTACATCTCCAAAATCACGAAATTCGACAACCCGACGAAGTCCTTCGCCAAGTCCTACTACGAGGGGATGACTCTGGGCGAAATCTGGGGCTACCACAGCGACGGGCTCTTCCGGACTGACGAGGAGGCCGCGAACTATCCGGTGGACCAGACCTACGTCAATCAGAGCATCATCTCCGCAGCCGGGGACAACCGCGGCCTGCACGCCGGTGATGTCCGTTTCCTCGACCTCAACGGGGACGGCTACGTGGACGCGGGCAAGGACACCGTGGACGACCCGGGCGACAGGACGATAATAGGAAACAAGCTTCCTCGCTACAACTACGGCGTCAACCTCAGCTTCAGCTGGTACGGCTTCGACTTCGAGATATTCTTCCAGGGCGTGGGCAAGATGGACTGGGCCCCGTCGTCGGACAACGTGCTCTTCTGGGGCCCGTACGCCCGTCCGTACACCACGCTTATGCCGAAGAACTTCCACAGGATGATCTGGAGCGAGGACAATCCGGACAGCTATCTCCCGCGTCCGAGGGGATATGTCGCCCTCGGTTCGAACAGGGAGCTGACCGTGCCTTCCGACCGCTACCTCCAGGACATCAGCTACTGCCGTCTGAAGAACCTCACCGTCGGGTACACCCTCCCTTCAAAACTCACTGACAGGATAGGGGCCGGCCCGATAAGGTTCTATTTCTCCGGGGAGAACCTCCACTACTGGTCTCCGTTCAAGGAGCATTCGGTCTATATAGACCCGGAAATGGCGCAGACGAATTCGACGAACAAGATATATCCTTGGCAGAAGTCGTTTATGTTCGGAATAGACATCACTTTCTAAATCGAAGGAGGAATGATTATGAAAAGACATATTATGTTTTCGTTTGCGGCCGCCGCAATTCTCCTGACCTCCTGCGACCTTGACAGGAAACCGCTGTCGAGCCTCGCCCCGGAGAACTTCTTCTCCACGAGGGAGGAGCTGGATGCGTTCGCGAACGGTTTCTACACCGTATTCCCCGGGACTTCGGTCTACGAGGAGGAATCCGACCTGATCATAAAGAACAGCCGTTCCGACTGGATGAGGGACGGACGGAGCGTACCCGCGTCCGGAAGCGGATGGACCTGGGACAGCCTGAGGGACTTCAACACCCTCATCGAATATTCCGCCAACTGCCCCGACGAGGCGGTGAGGAACGAATATGTCGGGGTCGCCCGCTTCTTCAGGGCGTACTTCTACTTTGAGAAGGTGAAACGCTTCGGGGACGTGCCCTGGTATGACCGTCAGCTCGGCTCCGCGGACGCCGCCCTGTACAAGAAGAGGGATTCGAGGGAGCTGGTGATGTCGCACGTGGTCGAAGACCTCGACTTCGCGATCGCGAACCTGCCTTCGGAGCACTCCCTCTACAAGGTGACGAAATGGACCGCCCTCGCGCTCAAGACGCGGGCCTGCCTTTTCGAGGGCACTTTCAGGAAGTACCACGGGGTCACGCTTGAAGGGCACAGCGCCGAATGGTATCTCCAGCAGGCGGCCGAGGCCGGGGACGAGTTCATCTCCACCAGCGGATATTCGCTCTACACGGCTTCTGGGACATCAGGGAGCTACCGCGCCCTCTTTTCGAGCACCGACGCCCTCGCCGCCGAGGTCATCCTCGCCCGCGACTACGACCTCAGCCTCAACATAAAGCACAACGCGACCTACTACACCCTCGGCAACTACGGAAACCCGGGAATGACCCGCAAGATGTTCTGCTCCTACCTTATGAGCGACGGAAGCCGGTTCACAGACCGGAACGGCTGGGAGACTATGGACTTCGCGACCTCGACGCTCAACCGCGACCCGCGCCTGTCCCAGTCCATCCGCACCCCGGGCTACAAGAGGGACGGCGCGTCCGCGACTTCCGCCCCCGACCTTTCGCGCACGACGACGGGCTATATGATAACCAAGTATATGCAGGGCGCGAACGCCGGGGCGGACAAGTACGGCTCGTCCTACAACGACCTCCCGGTTTTCAGGACGGCGGAGGTCTATCTGAACTTCGCGGAGGCGAAGGCGGAGCTCGGCACGCTCACGCAGGCGGATCTCGACCGCTCGGTGAAACTGCTCCGCGACAGGGTCGGGATGCCGGGGATGAACCTCTCCGAAGCCAACAGGAACCCAGACCAGTATCTTCTCGCGGCGGAGACCGGCTACACCAACGTCTCCGGGGCGAACACGGGAGTGATTCTGGAAATCCGTAGGGAGAGGGCGGTGGAGCTCTTCGACGAGAACTTCCGCTTCTACGACCTCATCCGCTGGAAGCAGGGGCAGGCGATAACCCACAAGTTCCTCGGAATGTATTTCCCGGAGCCGGGCACGTCAGACTTCGGCGGCATACCGGGGCTGCACGACCTTGACGGCGACGGGACCGCGGACGTATGCTTCTACACCGTCAGCGTCCCTTCCGGAGTGCCTTCCTCCGTCGTAAAGCGCAAGATAGGTGAACAGGTCTTCTTCACGGAGGGGGATCACGGCTACATAGACGTGACTCCGGAGCTTCCGGGCGTGTGGAACGAGGCGAGGGACTACTTCTATCCAATCCCGACCAACGAAATAAGCCTCAATCCGGCTCTGACGCAGAACACCGGATGGTCAAAGACCGCTGAAACAACTGAAAATTAGGAATATATGAAAAAAGATATCAGAAAAATAATGAGCCGGCTTTTTAAGGCGGACTCGATAGTGTTTTTCCTCGTCATCTCGCTCTGCTCCGCCTCGGCCCTCTCCTGCACGGCGCAGCAGATTGACGACGACTCCGACGAGCCCTGGACCTGGGGCCACAAGGAGGGGAAGACCGACGGGGACGCCGTCTATCCGAAATCCGAGGGGAGCCTGAGGATAGTCACCTACAATGTCGGGGCCTTCGGCAAGTTCATAACCTCCGTCAACCAGAATGTCAAGCTTGTGGCGGATATGATGAACGAGGCGGAGGCCGACGTGGTGTGCCTCAACGAGCTTGACAGCCTCAACACGAGGCACAAAGTGAACGAAATCGCGCTTCTCGCCGACGCTCTCGGAGGATGGGAGTGGTATTTCGGCCGGGCGATGGCCTATCGCGGCGGCGCGTATGGGAACGGGGTCGTGCTCCCCAAGGGTACTGAAATCGTGGAGAAGTACAGGGTCGCCCTTCCGGAGGGGAACGAGCCCCGGAGCATAGCCGTCGTGGAGACCGCGAAATATGTCATAGCGGCCGCTCATCTTGACACTGCGACGGACGGAATCCGTGTCACCCAGGCCGAGGCGGTGAACCGGTGGGTGGAGAGCCGGTACAGGAACTATGCGAAGCCGGTGTTCCTCTGCGGGGATATGAACTCCGTCCCGTCTTCGGAGGCCGTCGCCGTTCTCGGGGAGAAATGGGAGATCCTGTCATCCGCGTCCTCGACCATACTTCCGCTCACGGAGAAGAAATGTATCGACTATGTCTTCCGCTACAAGGGGGCGGCGGCCGTCACGGTGACGTCGACCAACGCGATGACCCGTTTCCTCTGCGGCGACGTAACCACGGCGTCCGACCATCTTCCGGTCTATGCCGATGTCAAATTCTGAAAATGACGATGCGATGAGAACGAACAAGACAACAGCCGCGCTGATTCCGCTGCTCCTTGCGGCGGCGGTCTCCTGCGACAAGGAATATGATTACGAGAAAAAGGTGAAACTGGACACTCCGGCCAAGGTGTCCCTCTCCGTGCAGGGGATTGACGACGTCGTCGCCCTGCTCGCGCCGAAGACCAAGACCTACACCGTCGTGGCCGCCGCCGGGCCGGTCGCCGACGAGACGCTCACGCTTTCGATAGCGGTGGACCTCGCCAAGCTCAACGCCTGGAACAAGGCGAACGGCACTTCCTATGAATCCGTCCCCGGCGACGCAGTGGAGCTTTCCTCGAACAGCCTTATGCTCCCGCGCTACAACACTGTCTCCACGACCGCGCAGCTGACGCTCAAGTCGGGGGCTCTGCCGGACGACGACAAGACGAGGGCCCTGGCTCTCGCCATAACCAAGGTCGAGG
Source organism: Candidatus Gastranaerophilales bacterium HUM_1 (assembly GCA_963646585.1). Classification (GTDB taxonomy): domain Bacteria; phylum Bacteroidota; class Bacteroidia; order Bacteroidales; family UBA932; genus Cryptobacteroides. Next base: position 14,417 of record CAVIXF010000009.1, read on the forward strand.
GTTCGGGGAATCTCGCGATGACGGCGGCGGACAGCACCGTGATCATCTTCTTCAAGCGCAAGATTATTCAGGACAAGGGATTCGAGCTCGGGTCGGGGACTGAAGACGACCCTTACATCATAAGGAACAGCGACGAGATGGTCGCGATCAACAGGGCGATGAAGAGCGGGGAGACGACCTATTTCAAGATGACGCAGGACGTGGATATGGACGGCTACGAGGACTGGCTTCCGCTCAACGCCGAGGAGCCTTACGACAAGGCGGTCAGTTTCGACGGAGGAGGCCACAGGATAACCGGACTGACCTACACTCCTTCGACCAATGGCAACGGTATGTTCCACACCCTCGTAGGGGAGTTCCGCGATGTCGTCTTCGAGAACTCGACGGTCGACGGCCTTAGTGCCACCGGCGGGCTTCTCGCGGCCACGGTCGGAGCGGAGGATGCTCCGACGACGGTCGAGGGCGTGACATTCAACAATGTGACGCTCAATGTCAAGGGCACTCCGTCCGGGGTCGGGCCGCTGGCCGGGATTGTGGTGAACTCGACGATAAAGGACATAAGCGTGAACAATGTCTCGATTGCGGACGCCGACGGTGACGGGAAAGGCCCGAACAACGCCGGGGGAGTCGCCGGGGTCGCGAGGTATGTCAAGTCGTCTTTCGTCAATGTCACTTCTTCGGGAAAGGTCTGCGGCGCGGAGCGCAGCGGCGGCATACTCGGGAACGTGCCTAAGGAAAGCACCAAGAAAGGCGGCACCACGGCCGGCACTTCCTTCGAGAACTGCTCGTCTTCAGTCGATGTGACTGGGAGCAAATACGTGGGCGGCCTGGTCGGCCTTCTCAATGCTGACGACATCACGGTCAAGTCCTGCCACGCGACCGGCAGCGTTTCAAACACCGGCACGGACACGGGAGGTCTTGTCGGCTGGTGCGGGATGAGGATTTCGATGACCGACTGCTACGCGACCGGAAGTGTCACTGGCAGTGACCATTATATGGGCGGTCTCGTTGGAAGCCTCTACGGCAACGCCGAAGTGAAACGATGCTGGGCAACCGGCAACGTCACGTCGAAAGCGACGACAACCAAGTCAAGCTTCGGCGGGCTCATAGGAATCGCCGCCCGTGACAAGGGGGATTCCGTCATCGAGGACTGCTACGCCGCCGGCAATGTCACCTGCGGCGCAAGCGGCCGATTCGGCGGCGGACTTGTCGGGACAATCGAGAACAAGAGCGGAGTGGTCATCAACAGATGCTTCTCTTCCGGCGAGGTCACGACAAGCCACAGCGCGGTCGGAGGCCTTGTCGGGATCTGCAAGTCATCGACTCTCACGGACGCGAGTCTCGTGAACACAGTCACGAACTGCATCGTCTGGAGCCCGAGAATCAGGAACGACTACGCCGGGCAGGAGAACAGATGGAGCTCCGGAGCGGTCATAGGCGTGTCCAACACGAAGAACACTCTGACGAACAACTGGCGGTGTGCGGGTATGGAGTTCTTCGACATCAACGGGGAGACCCTCTTCGACTGCGAGGATTCCGACCCGTCCCATCCGATCACATACGCCGGGACGCATCAGGCCAATTTTTATCCGTACCACGGCAAGGCCGCCGCAGCCGGCGCGACAATCTCCTCGGTGGCGAAGTCAATCGGCTGGCCGGAGGATGTATGGGACCTGTCCGGCGACGTCCCTGTGCTGAAATGAATATTGAACAATTAAATACCAACGCTATGAAAACTGAAACCAGAAGAAGACACTATGCGGCCCCCTCGCTCGTATCGGAGAGGGTGCTGGCTGAGAACGGCTTCGCGGCGAGTGCCGAATACACCCTCGGGGGAGGAGGCCGTTATGAGGAATATGACAGGAACGACAACGGGACAATTTGACGGGGAGGAGAAATTATGAAGAACATATCGAAATTTTCGGCGTTCGCCGCAATCGTAGCGGCGTTCGTCTCCTGCCAGAAGGCGGATGTCACAGAAAAGGAAACCCCTGAAGCCGGGGGAGACGGGCGCATCGTCGTCCGCGCTTCGGAACTGCCGGTTCAGAAAGAGGACGGGACGAAGACTCACCTCGACAGCGACTTCAATGTGCTCTGGGACGCGGATGAGAAAATGAAGCTGTTCTGCGCCTCTTCGGCGGACGCGACGCCGGTGTCTGCGGTGTCCGAATCAGCAGTCCTGTCGGACGACGGGAAGACCGCCGATTTCGCCTTCACGCTCGACGGGACCGACGGCTGGACGAACTTCATCTACGGGGGAATATATCCGTCGGAGGCAGCATCCTCGGCTGAGACCGCCGCGTCCTGCAAGGTGACTCTGCCTTCGGCGCAGGCTCCGACCTCCGGCGCATACGACCCGTCGGCGTTCATAATGGTGGCGAAGCCGCAGACCTTCACCTCCGCGCAGACGGAGATAAGCCAGTGGTTCCGCCGGGCGGTCGCTCTCAACAGAGTGACTTTCAGCGGTCTCAATCTTGCGTCAGGCGAAAAGGTCTGCTCCGTGAAGTTCACCGCCCCTGTCCCTCTTTCCGGGGCGAAGACGGTGGACCTCACGACTGGGGAGACTGTAGGATTCTCCGGGACGGCGGAGTCATATAACTGTGTCTCACTGACCTACGCCGAGCCTTTCACTGTTTCCGACGGAGGCTTTGACGCGTGGTTCACCTCCTGGACGGCCGAAATCGGCGCAGGGGAGACTTTCACGGCCGAGGTCGTCACTGACGCGGCTGTCTATGAGAGGGAGGTCGTTCTTGCAAAGGCGGTCTCCTTCGTCGAGGGGAAATACAACACCCTCACCGTGGATATGTCCTCAGTAACCGGGCGCATTCAGGGAAGCGGAACGGCTGACGACCCGTACATAATCAAGACGAAGTCCCAGTTCACCGGCATCTCCGGCCTTCTCGTCTCCGGCGAGACGGTTTACATCAGGCTCGGGGCGGACATCGATATGACCGGCTACGCCGGCTGGACATCCCTCAACGCCGAGAAGCCTTACGACAAGGCGGTGGACTTCGACGGCTGCGGCCACAAGGTGACCGGATTCACATATGTCCCGTCCGCGACGAACTACGGTATGTTCCATACGCTCATCGGGTCTTTCCGGAACACCGTCTTCGAGAAAGCGGAGGTTGACGGTCTGGATGTCATCGGAGGCATCCTCGCGTATGCGGCAGGGACGGCGGATTCTCCGTCCACGGTAGAGGGCGTGACATTCAACGACGTGACGCTCAATGTCAATGGCACTCCGGCCGGTGTCGGCCCGCTGGCCGGAATGGTAGTGAATTCGACCATAAAGGACATCAAGGTGAACAATGTCGCGATTACGGACGCCGACGGCGACGGGAAAGGCACGAACAACGCCGGGGGAGTCGTCGGAGTCGCGAGGTATGTCAAGTCGACTTTCGTCAATGTCGTATCTTCCGGTTCAGTCCTCGGCACAAACCGCTGCGGCGGCATTCTCGGCAATGTCCCTAAGGAAACTGACGGCGGGACTTCCGGGACAATTTTCGAGAACTGCTCGTCTTCGGTGACGGTCACTTGTATGGGGTCTCATTCCGGAGGCCTGATCGGACTCGCCGAGGCTGACAATGTCACGATTAAATCCTGCCACGCGACCGGCGATGTTTCAAGCGCCGGCACCGACACGGGAGGTCTTGTCGGATGGTGCGGATTGAAGATTTCGATAACCGACTGTTATGCGACCGGCAGTGTCAAGAGCACCGGCCATTATATGGGCGGTCTTGTAGGAAGCCTCAGCGGCAACGCCGAAGTGAGACGCTGCTACGCCACCGGCGATGTCACGTCATCGACAAAAGACAAGGCTAACATCGGGGGGCTTATAGGAATCGCCGCCCGTAACGAGGGGGGCTCCGTCATCGAGGACTGCTACGCCACCGGCAACGTAACTTGCGGCAGCAATGTCAGATTCGCCGGAGGACTTGTGGGAACAATCCAGGAAAAGAGCGGAGTCGTCATAAACAGGTGTTTCGCATCCGGGGCTGTCACGACCGCGAACTCCGCCATCGGAGGTCTTGTCGGAATTTGCTGCTCGTCATCAGTTGGAAATATTGCCTCAGAGACTATTGTGAACACCGTCACCAACAGCATCGCGTGGAACAGCAAGGTCTGGAACAGCGCCACATATACGGGCAGGTGGAGCTCGGGCGCGATTATTGGGGTGTCCAACACGAAGAACACGCTCAAGAACAACTGGAGGCGCGCAGATATGGAGTTCAGAGACATTGACAACGAGACTCTGTTCGACTGCGGGGACGCTGACAAGGACAACCCGATCACATACGACGGGACTCACGGAACCTATTTCCATCCGTACCACGGCAAGGCCGCCGCAGCCGGCGCGACAATCTCCTCTGTGGCGAAGACCATCGGCTGGCCGGAGGATGTATGGGACCTGTCCGGCGACGTCCCTGCGCTGAAATGAGTTCGGCGGGCGGAAAGTCATTGACGATATGAGATTGACTGAAAAGATTTTCCCGCCGCTGATTCTTGCGGCGGGGCTTCTTGCGGCTCTTTCCTGCGGCCGGGGGAGCGGGCGGTTCGCCGCCGTGGACAAGGATTTCCCCTGTCAGAAACCCTGTGACTGTATGAGGATAGTCTCCTACAATGTCGGGGCTTTCGGGAAATATATCCCCGAGGTCCAGGCGAACGTGGATATGGTTGCGGCGATGCTCTCCGAGGCGGGGGCTGACGCGGTGACTCTCAACGAGCTCGACAGCCTGAACCGGAGGCATCCGGTCTATGAGCTCAAGATGCTCTCCGAGGCGCTCGGAGGCTGGGAATACAGCTTCTCCTGCTCGATGCCCTACAAGGGAGGCACCTACGGCAACGGGGTCGCGCTTCCCGCCGGAACGGAGATTGTCGCCCGCTACACACTCCCTCTTCCCAAGGGGAAGGACAGGGAGGCCCGCAGCGTCGCGGTCGTCGAGACGGCGGATTATGTGATAGGGGGCGTGCACCTCGGGCTCGACCCGGACGTGCAGCTGGAGCAGGTGGCGGTCATTGACGGATGGGCGGCCTCCCGCTATGGGGGCTCCTCCAAGCCGGTCTTCCTCTGCGGGGATATGAACGCCGTCCCGGGTTCGGCCACAATCGCCGCGCTTGAGAAGAAATGGGAGAGGCTCTCTTCAGAGGATAACTCTTTCGACTCGCGCAATCCGACGATTTGTATAGACCACATCTTCCGCTACAGGGCGTCGGCCCCCGTGACCGTGCTCGGCGCGGGGACTATGACCTCTTTCAACAGGGGCGACGCGACACTCGCCTCCGACCATTTCCCGATTTATGTCGATGTCGCATTCTGAATCCCACGGGAGGATATGACCCGATTTTGTCAAAATGCGCCCGAATCGTTTTCGCCCGCACCGGAAAATTTCCGAACTTTGACGGTCGGAATACCCCCGGCTTCCGGACATCCGCATAAATCCGTATTGAACAGGAAACACTAAAATAAAAATATATGGACAGAAAAGAATTTCTCAAAAGCTTGGGCGTCATCACCGCCGGAGTGACGTTTCTCGGAGCCGAAGACCGTCTCAAGGCGGCCGGAAAGGCTGCCGGGGTTGATATGGGGCTGTCTTCGGAGGGCGAATCCGCCGCAGGCACCGACCCGGAGCTTGATTTCCCGGTGAAGAGCCTTCGCGCAAAGGTGAAGAACGGCCCGGTGAAAGTCATCATAATCGGCGCGGGAAACAGGGGAAGGACATATTCGACTTATGCCAGAATGTTCCCGGAGTGTATGCAGATTGTGGGAGTCTCCGACATCCGCAAGAGCCGCAAGAACGCTATGGGGGACAAGTTCTCCGTTCCGGAGGAGCACCGTTTCGGAGACTGGAGCGAGGTCTTTGAAGTTCCGAAGTTCGCGGACGCGGTGGTCATCTCCACCCCTGACGACACCCACTACAAGCCTTGTATGAAGGCTCTCGAAATGGGCTACGACGTGCTTCTGGAGAAGCCGGTGGCGCAGAACGAGAAGGAGTGCAAGGACATCGCGAAGCAGGCGCACAAGTACGGACGCATCGTCGCGGTCTGCCACGTGCTCCGCTACAGCCCGTATTTCAGGGCTCTGTATGAGACGGTGAAGTCCGGAAAGATAGGCAAGATCATCAGCATCCAGCATATGGAGCCGATAGAGTGCCGGCATATGGCCCATTCATACGTCCGGGGGAACTGGAGGGATTCCAAGAAGACTACTCCGATCATTCTGGCGAAGAGCTGCCACGACCTCGACATTCTCCGCTGGATTGTCGGGAAGCCTTGCAAGAGCATAGTCGCCGACGGCTCTCTGACCTGGTTCAAGAGCGAGAACGCGCCGGACGGGGCTCCGCTGCGCTGCACGGACGGCTGCCCGGTCGAGAGCACCTGCCCGTTCTCCGCAATCGACGTCTATGTGCGCCGCAAACAGCATCTCGGAGTGTTCGACCTCAAGAACAACCGCGACGAGGCCGAGATTATGAGCAAGATCTCCGACCCGACGAACGAGTGGGGGCGGTGCGTGTACCACTGCGACAACAACCAGCCTGACCACTTCGTGAGCGAGATGGTGTTCGAGGACGGCACGACGGCCGCGTTCTCTATGGAGGCGTTCACCCCGTACGGAGGCCGCCGCACCCGCATTATGGGGACCACAGGTTACATCGAGGGCGACGGGACGGAGTTCACTCTCTACGAGTTCCGCAGCAACAGGAAATATGTCTGGAACAAGAAGCTCTCCGACATCGCGGAGTACAAGGGCTCGGGCCACGGCGGCGGAGACCTTGCGCTCGTCTGCGACTGGATTGAGGCCGTCTCCTATCAGGACCCGGACAAGCTCACCAGCACAATCGACGCGTCGGTGGAGAGCCACGTGATGGGCTTCCGCGCCGAGAAGAGCCGTCTTTCCAGCAAGAAGATCAAAGTGGACTGAGAGGCGGTTTTTGAAACAATATCCTCTCTGACGGGCTTCGGGAATCATTCCGGAGCGGCTCCGGGAGACTGTCCGGGAACAATCCTCCCGGTTTTCAGATGAAACAATATCCGCGTGGGCGGGTCTGAGGGCGGTTGAACCGCTTTCAGACCCGCCCACGCGGATTTCTATGCTGTATTTGAGATTTTTTTTGCGAAATTTGTGTGAAATTGGTTTGCATTTTTTAAAGAAAATAGTAATTTTGCAAACCAGAATAATATTTTATATGAATCTTAAAGACATCTTTAGAGTAAGGT
>CAVIXF010000010.1:0-21499 GCA_963646585.1 Candidatus Gastranaerophilales bacterium HUM_1
GGATATACTTCGAAAAACGGTGCATCATAATATGTCCGCCCACCGAACCGGCTCTGTCCGATCCCAATGCGGTGATTTTCAGGCTCGCCGACAGGTTCGGGACTCACGAGCTGACGGATATGTTCGAGAAGTCGGATTCGCTTCTGCGGGTCTACATCCCCACTCCGCAGGTCGAGCAGACCTATCAGAAAGTGTGCTCCGAGTTCGTCCAGGTCAATGCCGGGGGCGGTCTCGTGTCGAACCGTCGCGGCGACTACCTGCTCATAAACCGCAACGGGCTGTGGGATCTGCCCAAGGGCCATCAGGAGCCTGGGGAGACGATACAGACCTGCGCCCTGAGGGAGGTTCAGGAGGAGACCGGCGTGGACCGGCTGACTCTCGGCGAGCTGATCTGCGTGACTGACCACTGCTACCGCCGCAACGGGATGTGGCATCTCAAGCACACCTGGTGGTTCGAGATGTTCTACAACGCCCCGACGGAGCTGACCCCGCAGCGGGAGGAGGACATCAGCAAGGCGGCCTGGGTGGCGAAATCGTCGCTGCCGCCGTATCTCAGGAACACTTTCCCGTCCATAGTCGAGGTCTTCAGGGAGGCGAAGATATGACCGTATCAATCTGATTGCACCCTTCGGAGTGGCGCCGACGGGGGAAGACATCGTTTCGAGAAAAAATATTCCCGTAATTGAAACAAAACAGAAAAATCGTCGTATAATATATAGTTATATCCACATTGGATTTTTAGAGATATTATGAAGCTTTCACAGTTCAATTTCAATCTTACCCAGGAAAAAATCGCTTCAGAACCGTCGAGATGGCGTGACGAATGCAGGCTTATGGTGCTTCACAAGGACACCGGGGAGATTGAGCACAAGATTTTCAAGGACATAGTCGACTTTTTCGGGAAGGGTGACATTTTCGTCCTCAACAACACGAAAGTGTTCCCGGCGCGGCTCTACGGCAAGAAGGAGAAGACCGGGGCGGAGATAGAGGTGTTCCTGCTCCGCGAACTCAACCGGGAGCAGCGTCTGTGGGACGTGATAGTGGATCCGGCGAGAAAGATCAGGATTGGCAACAAGCTCTATTTCGGGGAGGACGAAAGCCTTGTGGCAGAGGTCATTGACAACACGACATCGCGTGGAAGGACGCTCCGTTTCCTTTACGACGGAAGCTACGAGGAGTTCAAGGAGGTGCTGTTCTCGCTCGGCGAGACTCCGCTTCCGAAATGGGTGAAACCTGCTGTGACTCCGGAGGATGCGGAGAACTATCAGACCATCTTCGCGAGCGAGGAGGGGGCTGTCTGCGCACCTGCGGCCGGGCTGCATTTCAGCAGGGAGCTGATGAACAGGATGATTCTGCACGACATAGACAAGGCGTTCATCACCCTGCATATGGGTATAGGGCATTTCCGCGCCGTGGACGTCGAGGACCTGTCGAAGCACAAGATGGACTCGGAGCGGCTGATAATCACTCCCGAGACGGCGGACAGGATAAACCGGACGAAAAGGACCGGGCACAAGGTGCTCGCAGTGGGAGTCACGGTCATCCGGGGGCTTGAGACCTTCGTCACCACCGACGACGAGGTGAAGCCGTACGACGGATGGACGAACAAGTTCATTTTCCCGCCCTACCGCTTCTCCATTCCGGACGCGATAGTCTCCAATTTCCATCTGCCGCAGTCCACTATGCTTATGTCCGTGGCGGCTTTCGGCGGCTACGACAAGGTGATGAACGCCTACAACGTGGCTCTTGAGGAGGATTACAGGTTCGGGCCTTACGGCGACGCGATGCTGATAATATAATATAGAGGAGCCGTCGCGTCGTGCTCTCCGGTTCGGATTCCGCAACCCCGGATTCCGCAATCGAAAGAAAAGATGCAAAAAATAAAGAAAAAGAAATTTTTCGCCGTCCGGATGTCCCGGGCGGCGTTTTCTTTCGGCGTGAATCCGTAGTTTTGCCTGCGTCAAGAAATGTGAATGTTCACAAAACTTCAAGGAATCTTATGGCCGTCTCAAATGAAACCGTCTGCCTCTGCGCGCTGAACACAATTTTCGGATATGAGCCCAGAATCGCCTCCGCCCTGCTCGACAGCCTCGGAAGCGCGGCCGCCGTGTTCGCCCTTGGCGAGGGCGAGAAGGACGGGCTTTTCGGGCCGTTCAGCAGATACCGGGGGAGAATATGCCGGGCGGCGGTCGACGCGGCGGGGGAGATGCTGGAACTTCTCTCGGGGGAGGGGACGGTGTTTCTCGGGAAGACGCAGCCGGGCTATCCCGCGAGGCTCAAAGAGTGCCCGGACGCCCCGGTCGGGCTCTTTGTCAGGGGCTGCGGGTCTCCGGACGAGATTTTCGGCGGAACGGGGGCGAACGTCGCGGTGGTCGGGACGAGGGACATCACGAAGTATGGCGAACAGTGGTGCGCGGACATCGTGCGCTCCCTCGCCGGGCTGCCTGTCAAGCCACGCATCGTCAGCGGACTGGCGTACGGGACGGACATACTCGCCCACCGGACGGCGCTGGAGTGCGGGCTGCCCACCGTCGCCGTTATGGCGACCGGCCCGGACGAGGTGTATCCGCACCTGCACCGCGACTTCGCCCGCAGGATGGCGGCGACTCCGGGATGTGCGCTTGTCACCGACTATCCCGCGCACACCGCCCCTCTGGCGGTGAATTTCATAAGGAGGAACAGGATAATCGCCGGGCTGAGCGACGCTGTCGTCCTTGTCGAGTCGGCGGTCAGGGGCGGCGGGATGATCACCTGCCGTATGGCCTTCTCCTACGACAGGGCGGTTTACGCGCTGCCGGGCCGTGGGGACGACTGCCGTTCGCAGGGCTGCAACCGTCTGATAGGGGAGGGCGTCGCGCAGATCATCGAGTCGCCAGGGGATTTGGCGCGGCGGCTGTGGCTTGACTGCGGAGGCTCCCCGGAGGCTCTCGGCGACTGTTCTTCGGGAGGTTTCCGTGGCGGTTCTCCGGCCGGCCGGCGTGGAGGAAGTGGCTGTAGCGGCGGTGGCGGCGGGGCTTCCGAAGCCTGTGTCAGAACGGGGGTGGAGACGCATTATTCCAATCAGCTGCCGCGTGACAGAGTGGAGCAGCTTACGGCCATACTCTTGAAAATCAGGGAGAAGCGCGGGATAGACATCGACGGACTGTGCGAGGAGACGGCTCTGCCGCACCGCACGGTGACGGAACTGACGACCCTGCTGGAGGCCGACGGATTCATAACTGTTGACCTGCTGCGGCGCTGCGCCGTCGTTCGGCGGTGACACCTGCCAGAATGTGGCTGGCGGACGGGTCTGCGGAATGCCTGCCGGGATGCCTGCCGGGTTTTCTTCGGGCTATTTTCGGAGACGCTCCGGGGGCAATCCCGAAAAATTCGTAAATTTGCCGGGTTGAGAAACTGTCTTGGAATGCCTTCCGGACTTTGTGCGGCCGGATTCCAGGGGAGGTTTCTCCGTCGGTATGCTTGAGCTGTGCCGAATGCAGAAAAACGGCGTATGAATACGAATTTTATAGACACACATTCCCATCTGTACGATGCGGCGTATGAAGGCGACGGGGCGGGGGCGGTGCGCCGCGCTCTGGAGGCCGGCGTGACCAGAATCGTGATGCCGGACATAGACTCCTCGGTGCGCGGGGCGATGTTCGACCTCTGCGACGCATTCCCGGGAGTCGCGTTCCCCTGCATAGGGCTGCATCCAACCGAGGTGAAGGAGAACTGGCGGGACGAACTCGGCGCCCTCTCCGCCTGCTCCGGCCGGAAGGTCTGCGCGGTGGGGGAGACCGGCCTCGACCTGCACTGGGACGGGGCTTTCCTCGACGCGCAGATTGAGGCATTCCGCTTCCAGGCGGAGCTCGCCCTCAAGTTGGATTTGCCTCTGATAATCCATTCCCGTGACGCCACGAAACAGACTTTCGACGTCCTTGAAGGCTTCCGGGGGCGGGGGCTCAGGGGGGTCTTCCACGCCTACAGCGGCAGCGCCGAGACTTTCCGGGAGATGGAGCGCTACGGCGACTGGTTCGTCGGAATCGGCGGAGTGCTGACCTTCAAGAAGGCCTCCATCGCGGAGACCGTGAAACATATCCCCCTTGAGCGCATCGTGCTTGAGACGGACTCCCCCTATCTCGCGCCGGCTCCGCACAGGGGGACGAGGAACGAGAGCGCATATATCCCCGTAATCGCGGAGAAACTCGCCGAACTCAAGGGCGTCGCAGTCGGGGAGGTCGCGAGGGTGACGACGGAGGGGGCTGAAAAACTGTTCGGAATATGAAAGAGAATAAATCGTCCATACTTATAATATATACGGGAGGCACGATAGGGATGAAGGCAGATCCGTCTGACAACGCGCTCAAGCCCTTCAATTTCAGCCAGATACTCGAAGAGGTGCCGGAACTTGCGAAATTCGCGTGCCGCATCGACTCCTTTTCGTTCTCTCCGGTCATCGACTCTTCGGACGTGGAGCCGGCGGTCTGGGTCAGGCTCGCCGACATAATCGCGGAGAGATATGACGGCTACGACGGTTTCGTCGTCCTCCACGGGACGGACACTATGTCCTATTCCGCTTCGGCGTTGAGCTTTATGATAGAGGGGCTTACGAAGCCGGTGATCTTCACGGGCAGCCAGCTCCCCATCGGAGTCCCGCGCACGGACGGGAAGGAGAACCTGATTTCTTCGGTGGAGATCGCGTCGGCCAAGGACGCGGACGGCCACGCGCTTGTCCCGGAGGTCTGCATCTATTTCGACGACCTGCTGCTCCGGGGCAACCGCACCACCAAGTTCAGCTCGGACAACTTCAAGGCTTTCCGCAGCCAGAACTTCCCTCCGCTCGCCGAGGCGGGGATCAGCATCCGCTACAACACTTCCCTGACGCTCAGGCCTCGGGACTGGTCGGCGAGGCCCGTCTTCCACAGGAATCTTGACACGAGGGTGTCGATACTGAAAATCCACCCGGGGATAACGCGGCAGGCAGTGAGGGACATACTCTGCGGAAGCGAGACCCGCGCAGTGATAATCGAGACATACGGGTCGGGGAACGCCCCTTCCGCCGAGTGGTTTCTTTCGACCGTCAGGGAGGCTCACTCGATGGGGAAGGTGCTGCTGAACGTGACCCAGTGCCTGTCGGGGTCGGTCAATATGGACATCTACGCCAACGGCAGAAGCCTCAGGGCGGCCGGTGTGCTCGGCGGATGTGACAGCACGACCGAAAGCGCCCTGGCGAAACTGTTCGTGCTGCTCGGCGAAAATGAGCGGAACACCGAGGTGGAGGCTCTGCTCGTGCGCGACCTTCGCGGAGAAATAAGCTGCTGAGAAATCCGGGAATCTGCTGCGGGCCGTTTTGGGGAAGTTTCCTATTCTTTCCGGGTTTCTGAAAAAGATGGAAATGACCGGGGAAAAGAGAGAAATTATTTCAAAACATCTTCCAAATGTTTTTTGAATGATTTTTTATTGCTAAATTGCACCGATTTTAGGGTTTTGAAGCTCCCGGAGCTGCTCCGAGGCCGTTCGGAACAGAGACGAGAGTGAAATGCAAGTAATTGAATATAAGACAAATTAATAATTAATTATCAAAAACCATTATGAAAAAAGTTCTCTTGTTTTTGGCAGCTATCGGCTTGATGGCCTTTTCTGCTCAGATTGCAACGGCGCAGGAATCAGCGGCTCCGGCCACTGAAGAAGCCGCCGCAGCTCCATCAGAGGTGACCTCGCTCGCCGAGTTGACGGCAGCTCAGGAGGAAGTTCCTCTTCATCAGGCGTTGAAGACGAAATTCATCGAGGGAGACCCTCTTTATATGGCTCCGATCGTGCTCTGCCTCATCCTCGGTCTGGCAATCGCAATCGAGCGCATCATCTACCTCGCATTCTCCAAGACCAACACCAAGAAGCTTCTCGAAGGCATTGAGAAGGCTCTTGACGAAGGCGGAGTCGAGGCTGCGAAAGACGTATGCCGCAACACCCGCGGCCCTGTCGCAAGCATCTTCTATCAGGGATTCCTCCGTATGGATCAGGGCATCGACGTGGTCGAGAAGACTGTCGTTTCCTACGGCTCCATCCAGATGAGCCTTATGGAGAGCGGACTGAGCTGGATCGGACTTTTCATCGCCCTCGCCCCTTCACTCGGATTCTTGGGAACGGTCGTAGGTATGATCCAGGCGTTCGACGCAATCCAGGCTGCCGGTGACATCTCCCCGAACATCGTCGCAGGAGGTATGAAGGTCGCCTTGATCACGACCGTCGGCGGTTTGATCGTCGCTATGATTCTCCAGTTGTTCTACAACTACATCCTCGCGCAGATTGAAAAGCGCACCATCGAGATGGAGGACGCTTCAATCAGCCTCATTGACATCGTTGTGAAATATCAGGAAAAATAAATCGGAACACAATGTACGCAAAAATAACTAAAATAGTAGAATGGGTGCTCATCATCATCGGTGTCGGCCTGACGGTCTTCGGACTTGCATACGGTTACACGACTGCTGACGGTATCGCCACCGACATCCTGTTCTACTGCGCGTATGCTCTGATTGCGGTAGCCGTGCTCGCCGTCGTCCTGCTCGGGCTTTACTTTTCGGTGAAGAACAATCCGAAGAAGCTCATCAGAATCGCGGTCGGTCTCGTGATTGCGGCCGCAGTCGTCGGCATAGCGTATGTATTGGCTCCGGGGACGGAACTTGTGGGCTCCACCATACAGACTACGCCCGGGATTCTCAAGTTCACTGACACCATACTTAATGTGGCTTATCTCTCCTGCGCGGGTGCGGTCATCGCAATCCTGTTCGGAGCTGTGGTAAGCGCGGTGCGCAACAAATAATCAACAGTTATGTCCAGCAAAAAGACTCCAGAAATAAACTCAAGCTCCACGGCGGACATCGCTTTTCTGCTGCTCTGCTACTTCCTGATGACCACTACGATGAATCAGGATTCAGGACTGCAGCGCCGTCTTCCGCCTATGCCGGCCGAGAACCAGAAGGCTCAGGACCAGAAGGTCAATCGACGCAATATCATCATTGTGAAGACCAACTCCGCCGACAGGCTTTTCGCCGGTAATGAAGCAATGGATGTCAGCCAGCTGAAAGATAAGATCAAGGAATTCCTTACCAACCCTGCGGACGACCCAAAACTGCCCGAGAAGAAGATCAAGGACATCGAGGGATTCGGAGCCTATCCGGTTTCCGAGGGCGTGATTTCTCTTCAGAACGACCGTGGAACGAGCTATCAGGCTTATATCGCGGTTCAGAACGAGCTTGTGAAGGCCATCAATGAAATCCGTGACGATTTCGCGAAGGCCAACTACGGAAAGCCGTACGCCCGTCTGACTGAAGAGCAGCAGAAGATTGCCCGCGAGGCTGTGCCTCAGAAGATTTCCGAGGCTGAACCTAAGGACGTTTCCAAAAGACGATAGGAGGTAGAAGTATGTCTAAATTCAGAAAAGACGAAAAGAAAACGACGCCGATGGCGAGCACCGCTTCGACATCCGACATCGTGTTTATGTTCCTGTTCTTCTTTATGGTGACAACTAACCTTCGCAAGACCGAGAACAAGGTGATAGTGAAACTTCCGGAGGCTTCCGAAGTCGTGAAGCTCGAAAGGAAGGATCTCGCGTCATACATCAACATCGGTACTCCTGTGAAGCACCTCCAGAATCAGTTCGGAACGGACTCCCGCATTCAGCTGAACGATTCTTTCAAGACGGTCGATGACATCCGCGATTTCATCGCCGCCGAGCGTGACTCCAAGAGCGAGGCTGACAGGTCGTTTATGACAGTCTCGATCAGGGCGGACGAGAACACTACGATGGGTATCGTTACAGACGTCAAGCAGGAACTCAGAAGATGTTCCGCGCTCAAGATTATGTACACGGCGAGAAAGCCGGAGAAATAGTCTTGTATACTTATGAGATGAGGGATGTCCTGAAAGAATGTACGATTGGGGCATCCTTCTTCTTTGATAAAAATTGCAAAATCTGAGGCAATTTATTTCTTTCAAATTTCTTGTGATTACCAATTGTTCAGACAGCAGAATGAAGAATAAGAGTAAGTTCGCGATAATATTCGCGACAGTGCTGATAGCCGCCGCGACGGTGGCCATAGTGCATTCGTTGAAGAAACCGTCCGACACGAAGCCGAAATACGTGTTCCTCTTCATCGGGGACGGTATGGGGCTGGCTCACGCGGCCGCCGCGGATTCGTATCTGGCTTATCGGGACTCCTGCTTCGGCGGGAGGTATCTCACGTTCACCAAGTTCCCTGTGGTCGGCCTGACCCTGACCTACTGCGCGAACCGGGGGGTGACGGATTCTCCGGCGGCGGGCTCGGCGATAGCCTGCGGACGGAAGACGGCCGTCAACCATATAGGCACGGATCCGGACGGCGCTCCGATGAAGTCGATCGCCTACGATTTGAAGGAGGACGGGTACAAGGTCGGGATTATGTCCGACGGACCCGTGAACCACGCGACTCCGGCGGCGTTCTTCGCGCACGTGAACAGGCGCAACCTGTACTACGACATCTCGCTTGAGATGGGGACCTGCGGGCTGGACTTCCTCGGAGGATCGGAAATCGCCGACCGCCGCGGCAGGAAGCACGACAGGGAGGATGTCGTGGAGCTGATCGAGAAGGACGGGAACTGCGATGTCTGCTTCGGCCCCGAGGAGTTCGCCGCCTCGAAGGCGCGGACGAAGATTCTTCTTCCCGCCGACCCGGAGGATTCCGCCGACTTCGACAATATGGACGAGAACAAGAACTACGACCTCGCGATGGCGGGGAAGGGTATGCAGGCCGCCGACCTGCTCAAGGCCTGCCTCGACGACTTCGGCGACGGGGATCCGTTCTTCATAATGTGCGAGCAGGGCTACATCGACTGGGCGAGCCACCGCAACGATGTGATGCGGATGGTCGAGAGCGTGCGGCAGCTTGACAGGGCTGTGGCCCTCGCCTACGACTTCTATCTCAAGCATCCGGACGAGACGCTCATTCTCGTCACCGGAGACCACGAGACCGGCGGGTTCGCGTTCGGCACGAAGAGATACCTCACGAACTGGAAGGAGCTGGAAGCCGCCTGGGAGGACTGCGGTCACGACGACAGCGGACTTACGGATGAGGAGATCGGGGAAATCAACAGAAAATGCTATGTCGGATGGTCTTCGCCGAGCCACACGGGCTGCCCCGTCCCTCTCTATGCGATAGGCAAGGGGGCGGAGAAGTTCACCGGAGTCTACGAGAACTCCGACATAAAGGGGAAGATATTGGGAGAATGACAATTACGGAAAAGATATCGGGAGAATGAACAATATGGAGAAGACAATCAGAACAAAGGTCAAGGATCTGCTCAAGACCGAGCCGGGCGTGACCGTGCTGGCGAAAGGCTGGGTCAGGACCAAGAGGGGCAACAAGAACGTCAATTTCATCGCGCTCAACGACGGCTCCACGATCAACAGCATCCAGGTGGTCGTCGAGGTCGCGTCGTTTGACGGCGAGCTTCTGAAGAAGATAACCACCGGAGCCTGCATCGGGGTGACGGGCGAACTCGTGAGCTCGCCGGGCAGCGGTCAGGCCGTGGAGATCCAGGCGAGGGAGATAGAGCTTTACGGTGAGGCCGATCCGGAGACCTATCCGCTCCAGAAGAAAGGGCATTCGCTTGAGTTCCTCCGCGAAATCGCGCATCTGCGTCCGAGGACGAACACTTTCGGCGCGGTGCTGAGGATCCGGCACGCGATGGCCTTCGCGATTCACGACTATTTCAACAGGAAGGGTTTCGTCTATCTCCACACTCCGCTGATCACGGCCTCCGACTGCGAGGGGGCGGGGGAGATGTTCCAGGTGACGACCCTCGACGTCGCCAATCCTCCGCGCACGGCGGACGGAAAGGTGGACTACTCGCAGGACTTCTTCGGGAAGCAGACCAGCCTGACGGTGAGCGGGCAGCTTGAGGGCGAGCTCGGGGCTATGGCCCTGGGCGAGATCTACACCTTCGGGCCGACCTTCAGGGCCGAGAACTCGAACACGCCGCGTCACCTTGCGGAGTTCTGGATGATAGAGCCGGAGATGGCGTTCTACGACGTCAACGACAATATGGATCTTGCCGAGGACTTCATCAAGTCTCTCGTGCGTTACGCCCTTGACAACTGCGGGGACGACATCAAGTTCCTCAACGATATGTATGACAAGGAGCTCATCGAAAGGCTTCAGAACGTGGTGAAGACCGATTTCGTCCGTCTGAGCTACACCGAGGGCATCAAGATTCTGGAGGCTTCCGGCGAGAAGTTCGAGTTCCCGGTCTACTGGGGCGTCGACCTGCAGTCGGAGCACGAGCGCTACCTCGTGGAGAAGCATTTCGGCAGGCCTGTCATTATGACTGACTATCCGAAGGACATCAAGGCCTTCTATATGAAGCAGAACGAGGACGGGAAGACCGTGCGCGGGATGGACGTGCTCTTTCCGAAAATAGGCGAGATCATCGGCGGTTCGGAGAGGGAGTCCTCGCTTGAGAAGCTCAACGCCCGCATCGACGAGCTCGGAATGGGAAGGGAGTCGCTCGAATGGTATCTCGACACGCGCCGCTTCGGTTCGGCTCCGCACAGCGGTTTCGGCCTCGGCTTCGAGAGGCTGCTCCTGTTCGTGACGGGAATGGCGAACATCCGCGACGTGATTCCGTTCCCGCGCACCCCTAAGAACGCTGAATTTTAGGATTCTTAAGAACTGACCGTTTCATATTAGATTTTATGCTCATTATAGGAATAGCCGGAGGATCCGGGTCGGGAAAGACGACCGTGGTCAAGGCGCTCACGGACCAGTTGAAGGAGAGGGTGGTGGTCATCCCTCAGGACTCCTATTACAAGGATTCGAGCCATCTTCCTATGGAGGAGCGGCAGAAGGTCAATTTCGACCATCCCGACTCGATAGACTTCGACCTCCTCATCAGTCATCTCAAGGAATTGAAGGCGGGGAGGTCGATAGAGCAGCCGGTATATTCCTACATCACCTGCTCCCGCAGCCGGACGGAGACCGTGACCGTCAATCCGGCGGAGGTCATCATCGTCGAGGGCATACTCATTTTCTGCTGCGCGGAACTTCGCGCCCAGATGGACATCAAGATATTCGTGGACGCGGACGACGACGACAGGCTGATGAGGGTTATGGCGAGGGACATAATGGAGCGGGGGAAGACCGTGGAGACCGTCATACAGAGATATTCCCGGACGGTGAAGCCGATGTTCCTCCAGTTCATCGAACCGAGCAAGCGCTACGCGGACGTCATAATCCCGCAGGGAGGACACAACAAGGTGGCCATCGACGTGATTGCCGCGACAATCGAGAAGTCCCTCAAGCAGCCGCGATAGGGGGACGGCTTTTCCGATATGCGACGTCTGGATGTTGAGGGCAGGGCAGGACTGTATGTCACCGCGATTTTCCATCTCGCGGTGATTGTCGTTCTGCTCCTGTTCCAGATCGGGTCGGAGCTGAAGCGCGGGGACAGTTTCCTGCTGGACTTCTCGAAGCAGGAGGAGACGGAGAAGCGGATGGAGGTGGAGAGGTTCCGGGAGAGCATAAGCCGGAAGATTGACGAAAGAATAGCGGAGACGGGTGTGAGGAGCAGTTCCGAGCCGGTGCGCAATGTCACGGTCGACCGCAGCGCGGCTCTCAGGGACGACAGGAACACCGACGCCGACGAGCTGTACCGCGAGAATGAGCGTCTTCAGCGCGACCTGAGCGGCTATGACTCCCGATTGCAGGACGCCCGGGGCGAAACCGTCGACATCTCCGAGGCGAAGACCGGGAGCGAATCGAAGGCGGATAAGAAATCCTATTCCGGCGCGTCTGTGCTGAGCTGGACGCTCGACGGGCGCAAGGCGAGCCTTCTGAAGATTCCGGCGTATCAGTGTTACAGTGGAGGTGACGTCACGGTCGTCATCAAGGTGAACAATTCCGGCACGGTCGTGAGCGCGAAAGTCATAGACGACGTTTCGAGCGACGACGAATGCCTCAGGCGCAACGCCGTCCGTGCGGCGCGGACATCCCGCTTCAACATCTCCGACCGCGCCCCCGCCAGTCAGGTCGGGGAGATCACCTACCGATTCGTGGCGCAGTAGCCGCGCCTTTCCGTCTCGCGGCCGCCATCCTCCACCTTCCCGTCCTGTGGCGCAGCGGCCGCCACTTTCCCGCCTCGTGACACGGCGCCTTTCAGTCCTGCCGGGTTATGCAGGCCCCGAGGGCGTTGAGACGGATGTCTATGTCCTCGTAGCCCCTGTCAATCTGCTCGATGTTGGAGATGATGCTCGTGCCTTTGGCTGACATCGCGGCTATGAGCAGGGCTATGCCGGCGCGGATGTCCGGGGAGAGCATATTCCCGGCCTTGAGGCTGATGCGGTGGTCGTGCCCGATGACCACGGCGCGGTGCGGGTCGCAGAGGATGATCTGCGCCCCCATATCGATGAGCTTGTCCGTGAAGAACAGACGGCTCTCGAACATCTTCTGATGAATCAGCACGCTGCCCTTGCACTGGGTGGCCACGACGAGCATCACGGAGAGCAGGTCGGGAGTAAGGCCCGGCCACGGCGCGTCGGACACCGTGAGGATGGACCCGTCGAGGAAAGACTCGATTTCGTAGCATTCCTGTTCCGGGACGAAGATGTCGTCGCCCCTCTGTTCGAGCTTTATCCCGAGCTTGCGGAAGCATTCCGGGATTATGCCGAGATTACCGTAGGACACGTTCTTTATCGTGACCGAACTGCGGTTCATCGCCGCCATCCCGATGAAGGAGCCAACCTCGATCATATCGGGGAGAATCCTGTGCCCCGCCCCGTGAAGTTCTCCGACTCCGTTGATTGTCAGGAGGTTCGAGCCTATCCCCTGGATGTCCGCGCCCATCGCGACGAGCATCTTGGAAAGCTGCTGTATGTATGGCTCGCAGGCCGCGTTGTAGATTGTCGTACTGCCTTCCGCGAGCGTCGCCGCCATCAGTATGTTCGCCGTTCCGGTGACTGAGGCCTCGTCCAGAAGCATATACGCCCCCTTCAGGAATCTTCCGGATTTTCCGTCGCCGCCCTCCGGCGTTCCTGATTTATGGCAGTCGAGATAGAACGCCCGGAGCTTCTCGTCGTAGCTGAGCTCCGCCCCGAGGTTGATCATCCCCTGGATGTGGGTGTCTACCCTTCGCCGTCCAATCTTGTCTCCTCCTGGTTTCGGGAAATAGGCGTGTCCGAAGCGTGCAAGAAGAGGCCCCACGACCATCACCGACCCTCTCAGACGGGCGCATTTGCGCACGAACTCCTCGCTGCCGATGTAGTCCGCGTCGAGATTGTCCGCCTTGAATGAGAAGACCCCCTTCTCCAGACGGCGGACTTCCACGCCCATATCCTGCAGCAGCAGAATGAGGTTCCTGACATCCAGAATCTCCGGAACATTGCTGATTTTCACCTCGTCTCTCGTCAGAAGCACCGCGCTTATGACCTCAAGAGCCTCATTCTTGGCCCCCTGCGGCATAATGGCCCCGCTCAATCTGTGGCCGCCCTCAATTACGAACGAACTCATATCCCCGTTTTTTAAGAAACTGTTTTAAGACAGCTTCAATTCCGCCCCCGTTTTTCATATTTCCTTCGTTGTATTCAGAAAATCCGGAGGCCTGTCATATACCCGAATGCAAAAATACAAAAGTCCGGGATAATTCAGATGCTGTTCCGGGATGATTTCAGAAGATTGTGACCGTTTCTTGCATATCCTCGTTCCGAAAGTCAGAAATCCTGCGGCGGAGTGGGCGGAAATCGCAAAATTCATTACTTTTGCGCCCGAAATTCTTCGGGAATATGCAATTGAAGTACAAACTGAAACAAATCTGGAAGGACTGGATGCTGCCCATAGCGATGGCGGCGGGGGTGGCGGCCTACCTCATCTACCACAGCATCCCCGCGCTGGCTCCGGCCGGGCCTTTTCTGGAGAAGGCGGTCGGGGTGATCCAGCCTCTGCTTATGTTCATTATGCTGTTCCTGTCGTTCTGCCGCATCGCCCCCAGACAGATGCGCCCGCACAGATGGCAGTTCCGCCTGCTGCTCGTGCAGGCCGCCGGGTTCATAGTCCCGGGAGTCATTCTGATGTTCTGCGGCGTCGGGGACTGCGGCCTGCTCATAGAAAGCTTTATGATATGCCTGATATGCCCCACGGCGACGGCTGCGGCGGTCATCACGGGGAAGCTCGGAGGGGATATGCCCGGAATCATCACCTACACCATCCTCATCAACATCGTCACCGCGCTCATAGTCCCGGCAGTCGTGCCTCTCGTGCATCCGGCCGCAGGAATCTCGTTCACGACGGCGTTCTGTATGATAATGGTGAAGACTTTCCCGCTCCTGATTATGCCCTGCCTCTGCGCCTGGCTCGTGAGGTTTCTCCTGCCGGACTTTCACAGGTGGATTCTGCATTTCAACGACCTCGCACTCTATGTCTGGTCGGTTTCGCTCCCGCTCGCGATCGCGGTGACGACCAGGGCCATCGTCAAAAGCGACGTTCCGGCCGGCTACCTCGTCGGAATCGCGGCGGTGTCGCTGCTCTGCTGCGTCCTCCAGTTCTGGCTCGGGCGGCGCATAGGGGCGAAGTGCGGGAGCAGCGTCACGGCGGGGCAGGCTCTCGGGCAGAAGAACACGGTGTTCGCCATCTGGATGGCCTACACCTTTATGACCCCGGTCACGAGCGTCGCCGGCGGCTTCTACAGCCTATGGCACAACATCTTCAATTCCTGGCAGCTCTACCGCAGGGGACATCCCCGCCATCACAGCGACTGACCGGCCGCGCCGCTCAACTCTACTCTGCCCTGATTGCCGCTTTTCGCATCCGGTACAGTCTGCTTTTCTCGCCCGCTACGAATGCCGACGATTCTGGCGTCGGAAATTGCAGAATAAGGTGATTTGGCAAGCTGAAAATTGCAGAATAAGGTGATTTGAAGAGCCGAAAATTGCAGAATAAGGTGATTTGACGGAGAACTCGCCACCCATCTCACCGGAAGGCACTCCACGATAGAACTGTATCCTTTCTCTTTCAGAGAGTTCTGCGAATACAAACAAGTTGACACGGACACACTTACGACAGTCGCGGAAGCCGCGAGACGCGCAGCCTTCGACGAATATCTCAAGAAGGGTGGATTCCCGGAACTGCTGACGGAAAAGAACAGCCGCAGATATGTCAGTTCGCTCACGGAGGACATTCTGGAAAGGGACATCCGCCAGCGGCACAAGGTGAAATACTTCGCGGCGTTCGAGCGTATGGCTCATCATCTGATGAATGTCGCCCCGGCTGTGCTTTCCGTCGCGGAATTAAGCAGGACTTTCGGAATCAAGTCAGTTCAGACTGCTGACAACTATGTCAAATATCTCAAACAGGCCTATCTTCTTGTGGGGCTGAACAAATATTCCCCGAAAAGCCGTCAGAGGCTGACGGAGGAGAAAATCTATACTGTAGATGTCGCCGTTATGGATCAGAGACCAGACGCGATGGCCGGCGCGAATCTGGGATGGAGACTGGAGACGGTCGTGTTCCTTGAACTTCTGCGCCGCGCCTCCGGTGAAGGTCAGGATGTTTACTACTACAAAAAAGACTCCCGGGCCAAGGAAGTGGACTTCGCCCTATGCAAGGGTAACAAGGTTCAGCGGCTCTATCAGGTCTGTCTTGACCTCACTGCCGAGAAAACCCGCAACCGCGAAATGAACTCGCTCGTTCAGGCCTCAAACGAGACCGGATGCCGGGAACTGTTCCTCATAACTGACACGGAGAGGTTCACAGAGGAAAAAGACGGGCGGAAAATCCGCGTCATTCCGGCTTACGAGTGGCTGCTGGACAGCAACGCGGAGTGAGAGTGTCCGGACAACAATCTTTTAGAAGTTCAGTTTCTTATTTCTTTAGGATGATGTTGAGGCCGTCGCGGAGGGGGAGGATGACGTTTTCGACCCTCGGGTCGGCGGCGACTTTGTCGTTGAAGGCGAGTATGCCCTGCGTCTGCCTGTCCTGCGACACTGTTTCGGCGCAGACCTTGCCGTCCCAGAGGACATTGTCGGCGAGAATCCAGCCTCCCGGGCGGACGAGAGGGAGGACAAGGTCGTAGTAGTCGCAGTATTCGCGCTTGTTTGCGTCTATGAACACGAGGTCATACTGCTGGAATGGCGGCTGCCCGGGATTTTTCCCGTCGTTTTCTGCCCCGTTCCGTTCATCGTCCTTGTCCGGGTGCGCCTTGAGTCTCTCGCCTAACTGCACGAGCGTCTTCTTGCAGTCGCCGATGCGGAGCGAAACCTTGCGGCTCACTCCGGCGCGTTCAAACCCCTCGCGGATCAGGTCTTCGAGTTCGTCGTTGAGTTCGAGGGTGTCCACGTGTCCGTCCTCGGGAAGCGCGGAGGCGAGACAGATTGTGGAATAGCCGGTGAACGTGCCGAGTTCGAGGATGCGCCGCGCCCCGCTCATCTTCACGAGCAGCCGCAGCAGCTCCCCCTGCACGCTCCCCGAGAGCATCCTCGCGTGGTTCGTGCGGATGTTGGTCTGCTTCTCGACCCAGGCGAGAGCCTCGCTCTGCGGAGTCGAGTGCTCCTTGATGTATCTGTAAACTTCTTCGTCCATAAATAATTGGGAAATCTTGTGCCGGGCGTTTGAATGAAGGACTTGAACGGGGGACTGCAACGAAACTGTCGGTTCTTTATGCGAGTCCGCTTTTATGCGGGTCGTGAATATGGATCAAAGTCCGTGACCCGTCCGGCTCAATCCTGAAAAGCTTCTGGTTGGTGTCCGGACTGCGGAGTCCGCCCCTCTCCCGAATGTACGGGCCGAGCTTTATGTAGTCGAAGCTCCTCGCGTCAATCCCGGCTGGCAGACTGTCCCGCCCGGAATACCATCCCGTCTTGAGGGCGGGCCAGAGCTTCCGCACCCTTTTCGCGCACAGCTCCACCTCCTCCGGCGAACCGTCCCCGCCCATAATGCAGACGCAGGTGATGCAGCCGGCATATTTCTCCACGATTTTTTCAAGACCGCTGAAATCCCTCGTTCCCGCCGCCTTCGCGTCGCAGAGAATCTCCCCGGTGTCCTCCCATAGCCAAGGACTGTGGCAGCCCTCGCAGCGGTTAGGGCATCCGGTGATGTTTATAGCCAGCGTCACCTCGTCAGGAATCTCCTGACAGACAATATCATAATTATAATATCTCAGCATCCTTTCTCCAACGAATCCACATCGCCCGGAATCACCGGGGAAAACATCGTGATGCAGGAAGTCGATAAGCAGATGAAGAGCAAGGCGGGCATCGCGGACAAAACCGCAGCAGCCTTATGGCTGTGAGGATTTTGTCAAGAGGTCCAACGCAGCTGTTCGCTACTTTGCGGCTTCCGTCTGTTCTATCTCCCCTTTATCGAGAGCATAATACCGCCGCGCAGCTTCAGCCTGACGGGCGGCCGAGAAGTTGCTGACCCTCTTCATATACCCGATGATCCTCGTCAGGTAATCCACGTTCCTGCTCCCGCACTTCGGACACTCGTGCAGATAGCGCTTGTCGATGTGCCCGCAGTCGTTGCAGATGGTGTTCGGGATATTGAAAGTGAAGTAGTTGCAGCCCTCGTGGGCGGCCACTTTCAGCAGCTGGCGGTACTGCTCCTTGCTCAGATGCTCCTCCAGGTTCATATGCAGAGCCGAACCTCCGGTGAGATGCTCGATGTACTTGCGTCCGTGGAGGCGGAACTTGTCGATGATGTTCAGGGAATTGTCCTCCACGATGTAGAAGTAGCTGTTGTAGCAGTCGCGGGGAACCATATATCCGTCCTCCCTGTCCCACTTCGCGTGCTTCACGCCCACGTTCTCCGCAGGAATCATCTCACAGTTGAAAAGGGTCTCCTTCGTGCGGTATTTCTTGTTGTATCTCTCGATGGTCCCGAGAACTTTCTGCACGAACCCGGTGTACTGCGGGTTGTCAGTGATGGGAATCCCGAGGAACTCCGCGGCCTCCACAAGCCCGTTGATGCCGACGGTGAGGTACTGGCGGGCGATGTTGATGTAGCCCGCGTCGAAGAGCGGCAGCATCCCCTTGGACTGGAGCATCTTGAGGTTCTCGTTGTAGCCGAGCTGAACCTTGTGCACGGTGTCCGTGATGTCTTCGAGGAACGCGATGTAGTCCATCCCGTTCTTCACGGCGTACTGGATGCAGCGGTTGAGGTTGATCGTGAGCACCGACTTCGATCCCGTCGAAACTCCGCCGGCCCCGAGGGTGTAGCTGAAGCCGTTGTCCTGAATCTCGTTGCGCAGGCGGCAGCAGCTCGCGAGGGAGTCCGCGTTGTCGCTCATATAGGTGAAGAAGGAGTGTCCTTCGGAGTACATCTGCGCCGTGAAGTCGCCCCATTCCTTGTCGCGAATGTCGCCGTCCTTGCTGAGCAGGGACATCGTCTCCACCGGGAAGGTGAGCGGGGTCTTGAGCCTCTCCGCGTTGAACCACTTCATAAACCGTTTCTGAAGCCAGCTGAGCCCCTCCCAGTCCGGCCGGCTGCCGTCAGGGAAGCGGAACTCCCCGAACATACTCTCGAAATAGTAGCGGTCGTAATAGGCTATGTTCCAGAACACAGCCTGGAAATTCCTCGCTCCGGTGGGCTGGTTGATGGAATAGACAATCTGCTCGAAGCTGTCGGTTATGACCTTGTCGAGCGTTCTCTGCTTGAGCGAGAGGTCGACGACTTCATCGGCTCTCCTGTAATAGTCGTCCCCATATTCCTTTCCGATGAAATAGTTCATATACATAAGGAATTCCGGGGTGGCGCAGGCTCCGCTCAGCATACTCGACACGATGAACACGAGGTTCACGAACCCGCCGCAGAACGACTTGAGGTTTGTCGGCCTCGTTGAGTTGCCCCCGATTGAGAGGGTGCCGTTCAGAAGCCACGGGTACATCGTGATGCTGGCGCAGTAGTTCGCGAGCGAGGTCTCGTCGTTCTTGTAGATGAAGTGGCTCTTGAGCAGCTTCATATACTTGTCCGCGAACTCCTTGCCGTACATCTCCTTGAGACGGTCGCAGAGAATCCTTCGGTTCATCCGGATGAACCCGCCCTTCGGAAGTTCTCCCATCAGGGTGGCGATGTTCTTGTTCTCGACGTTGGCGTTCGCGTCGAACTTGCTCCCGGTCGCCGGATTGGCGGAGTTGCAGTAGTCGATGAGGAAGTTCAGCTTGTCGCGGGTGTCGCGGTCTTCGGCGTGCCTCTGGCGGTAGAGCATAAACTCCTTCGCCACCTTGAAATATTTCTCGGCCATCAGCCCGACCTCCACCTGGTTCTGAATCTCCTCCACCGTCATCCCGTTCGTGAGCCTGACGTGCGAGAGGATTGTCGTGAGGTCGTCGTCCGTCGCGAATGCGCCCACCGCGAGGAACGCTTTTCTGATCGCGTTCTTTATCTTGTCGACTGAAAACGGCATATGTTTGCCGTCGCGCTTGATGATGTAAATCTCTGAACTGCCCATAATCCGTAAGTAGTTGCCGTTAAGTGTCGTATATATTGACGATGATAGTCAAATAATTGAGAATCATTGTCTTAATGATGCCATAATGTCCTGTCTGCTTTTTTGACGGAACGACAAAATTATACCTTGTCTCCGAAATATTCAAGCCTTGCCCGTCCGACTTATTCACAAAGTTATCAACAATCCCGCCCCGCCCCGCTCCCGGGCGTTCCGCCGCCGGATTCGTCTCCGTCCGCCCTAATCGAACACATTTTCTATGCAAATTCACTTTTTTAGTTTAAATTTGCATAAGTCCTAGTGAAGGTGCTGATTCATAATGTATTGCGATCAAAGGACAACTTCCCTACAACAGAGATGCAGGATTTTTTCATTCTCCGATGCAAGATTCCGCGTTTTCGGGTTTATATGTCCGGAAACCCCGGAAGGGGATATGTCTTTCGAGGAAAACTGTAACTTGATTTGTTTCCGAAAAGCATTATATTTGCAGTGTTTTGGAAACAAAATACTATGGTGAGTTATTTGGAATTTCGTGAAAAGCTGCTGCCTGACGGATGTTTCTCTCTGCATCAGGCGAGGGTTCGTTTTCCGGGGTTTGACAGAAACAATCTCACACGCTGGTCGCGGCGCGGGCTGCTGATAAAGCTGCGGCAGGGGTGGTATGCCTTCCCGGAAATGCTGCGGCGTCCGGATTTCTCCCGCTATGTGGCCTGTCGTATATACCGCCCGTCATACATCAGCCTTCACACGGCGTTGAGCATTTATGGAATGATTCCCGAGGCGGTCACCGACATCACTTCGGTGACGACATTGAAGACCGCTCATTTCGAGAACGGGTTCGGGCAGTATTTCTATCAGAATCTGAAACCTTCAATGTATTTCGGATACAAGCCCGTCACCCTTCCTCCGGCCACATCCGCCGTAGGCAGTCCCATCCAGACTTGGCTGCTGGCTCACCCCGAAAAGGCTCTGCTTGACCTGCTATATCTCTGTCCGTTCTATGACAGCGATGCCGAACTTGAACAGTTGCGTCTTGACGAATACTTTATGACAGAGGAGCTTGACACCTGCCGTCTGACGGAATATCGCCGGAAAATCGGCAGCAAGGCTTTGGACAGCAGGGTAATGAAGTTGTCAAGAATATATGGCTTATGATAGACATCGCTTACATCAACAGTTTTTTCCCGCCGCAGATTACGTCAAATGCGGCATATCAGAAGCATATCCTAAAGGAGTAGTATGAAGCTGTCGGCTCTGCTCGCGAGGGCGAAAGGGCGTGATTTCTATGACTGTATGTTCCTTATGCAGCAGACCGGCCCGTCCTACGAGTTTCTTTCACAAAGAACGGGAATAAACGATGCGGGACAGCTGAAAAAGGCAATCGGTGATAAGTTGTCCACCATAGACTTGAATGTCAAGAAACGAGATTTTGAACATCTGCTTCTCAATCCCCGTTCAGCGGAGAGAATCCTGCGATTTGCGGAATTCGTGAATATGCATTTCCCTGACGGGAAATGATGACCGCACTGTTTTTGTGGCACTTTTGTATCAAATCCGCACTGGGTTCAGCGCGTTTTTTATAAAAAGTGCACTGAACTCAGTGCAAAATTGTCAGGAGGTTCGCGGTTGCCGCCGGCGGCGCTACAGCTGCGGCTGCGGGATTTCGCGGTCGGTGTAGAGTATGCCGTCGAGGTGGTCGCATTCGTGCTGGAAGATAATGGCGGTGAATCCGCCGACCTTTTCGGTCACATAGTCCCAGACGCCGATGTGTTCACAAATATACTCGCCATCCTTATAAGACCATTCGTAACCCTCCTGAGACCAGGCTTCCGGTATGTATCTGGCGGCCGCGTCTTTCGGTATCGTCGCAATCGGCTCCTTGCAAAAGACCGGGGCCGCATACATTATCACCACGGTGTCGCAGCGTTCGACATATCCTCGGCGGCCCGGAATGGAAAGGCAGCCCTCCGGCCCGGTCTTCATCTCGCCACATCTTCTGACTATGCGTATGTTCGGGTAGACCTCGAAAGGCTCCCCCGGCTTGTCGAACCTC
>CAVIXF010000011.1:0-20627 GCA_963646585.1 Candidatus Gastranaerophilales bacterium HUM_1
GCCGTTACGCAAACTTACGAGTTCTAATCGAAAAATAATTTTAGCCTTGTAACTTTACAGCTGTCCGGTAAAAAATCATAAAAGTTCTTTGAAAATATTGAAAGTTAGGTAATTACAAGGCTTTCTGGAGTCAACCGATTTGAATTTATCTTTGTCACACTCAACTGTGTGGCATATGCATAAAGGAAAATACGTATTCTCCCAGCTTTTAGATTTCCTCGACCGAAACGGGTTCAACTACCTTGCAAGAAAGTACGATGGAGACAAGTATGTCAAGCATCTTACCTGCTACAATCAACTGGCAGTTTTGATGTTCGGACAGTTGTCGAACCGCGAAAGCTTGAGGGATGTCGTGCTCGCAACCCAAGCGCACGCCAACAAGGCTTTCCACCTCGGCTTCGGTCGTCACGTTTCCAAAAGCACGCTGGAGGAGGCCAATTCGAAGCGGGACTATCGGATCTTCGAGGAGTTCGCCTACAGAGTGGTTGGCGAAGCCAGAAAGTGCAGAGCTGATGACATCTTCAAACTTGGAGGCAACGTATATGCCTTTGACTCAACGACTATCGAGCTTTGTCTTGAAGCCTTCAGCTGGGCGATGTACAGGAAGAATCAAAAGAAAGGAGGCATCAAAGTCCACACATTGTATGACATTGAAACTTCGATTCCAACGTTCTTCCACATCACGGAAGCGAGGGTCAACGACGTGAAGGCTATGGATGACATCCCCTACGAAGAGAACTCGTTCTACATATTCGACCGAGGATACAACGACTTCAATCGCCTGCACAACATCCACAGCATCGGAGCCTATTTTGTCGTGCGAGGGAAGAGGAACAATGACTTCAAGCCGATGAAATGGAGAAGGCGATTCCCAAAGGATTCAGGCATCCTATCCGATGCAGCAGGGTATATGAACGGAGAACAAACCAGGCAACACTACCCGGACAAAATCCGACGCATCATATACTTGGACAAAGAGAACAAACGTAAGTTCGTTTTCTTCACCAACGCATTGGATATCAATCCCGTAATGGTTGCCGGACTCTACCGTCAGAGGTGGCAGATTGAGCTGTTCTTCAAATGGATCAAGCAGCATCTCAAGATTAAAAAATTTTGGGGCACGTCCGAAAACGCTGTCAGAATACAGATTTACTCAGCAATCACGGCCTACTGCATGATGGCCATCGTTCAAAAGAAGATGGGACTCAAAAGATCAATATATGAGATGCTGCAAATTGCAAGTATCTCACTTACAGACACTACGCCGCTTCGAGACTTGTTCGCTTTACCTAACAACAATATTGTCAATGAACTTGATGGTTTTATCGAACTAACATTATTTTGAATTATTAAAATTTATAAACCCGTCCGGTTTTTTACCGGACACCACTGTTGTAACTTATTAAAATATAAAAATTTAAACCTTATTGGAAAATTTTTCTCCGGACACTAATGATTGCACCGAATGAATGAAATCGTCAGTAATGTCGTTAAAATCAGTTCCTTTGGGAATATACTGCCGAATTAGTTTGTTGGTATTTTCTATCGCTCCTTTTTGCCATGACGAATAAGAGTCAGCGAAGAACACAGGTGCTTTCAGCTGCTCCGAGATGACCTTGTGGCGTGCGAACTCGCTTCCGTTATCCGTCGTTATCGTCAGGACATTCCTCCTGTACGGGAACAGGAGTCTGACAGCCGTCTCGGCGACTTTCTCCGGATTCTTGCCGTATGGAAGACGCTCCATCAGCAGATAGTTCCTGCTCCTCTCACAGAGGGTGATTATCGCGCCCTTGCCGTTCTTCCCGATTATCAGATCCATCTCCCAGTCGCCGAAACGTCTGCCGTCGGCCTCAGCCGGTCTGTCATGTATGCTGACTCTGTCCGGTATATTCTTGACTTTCGTCTTGCGGACTACTTTCTTGTGGTGGAGATACTTGAGCTTATGGCGGCAATGCGCCCTCAGTTCCCCGCTCTCATTCGCCCGTATCCGTGAATATATGCTTTCGTGCGATATCTTAATCCCCTTTCTGTCGAGATATCCGGATATCTGCTTCGGCGACCAGTCCTCCTCCCTCAGCAGCTTCAGGGAGTCCCTTATGACGCTGTCTGACAGTGCACGATGCCCCGGCAGATGTCCTCTGCGGTCTTTGGCGCGTTCATCCGCCACAATCCAACCGTATTTGCCGAACCGGTTGCTGTTACGCTTCAACTCCCTGCTGACCGTTGATTTGCTCACTCCTATCTGCCGAGCAATGGCTGTTTGGCTTCTGCCTTCTTGTTTACCCAGATATATTGCATATCTTTGCTCCCGGGTCAGTTGTTTGTACATATGCAATAAAAAGATGAATCGTTGGGATTGTAAGATTTAATCAGTCTTTCGACTTTTTAGTCACCCGGCTTGCTGTCTAAACCTGGCTGTTGAGATTAAGGAGACAATAGCCTCCGTCTTGAGGGACTTCGCCGGCAGATGACGCGCCAGGAAACTGTTTTGACGTGATTCCAGAAGTCGGTGCGGAACAGTCCCGGAGATGTTGTCGTTGCAGTGATTGAATTTTTTGTTCTATCGCTGCAATTTTTTTATGGCGACATTTGTAGCGTGCGAACAGCTACTAATAACCAATCAATATGAAAAGGACAGTTTTTATGTGTCTTGCGGCCTCGCTCATTCTTGCGGGCTGTCAGGCCAACACCGACAACAACAAATCACTCGATTTCGACAGCCTTGAAGTCAATTTCAGCGTGAATGCCGGGAACATCGTGCTTCCGAAGGGGACGGAGTTCTCAATCAGCGGACTGTGCACCAGAGGCGGCGAAGAGAACGTGAATATGGGGAAGGGGGCCGTGTCAAATTTCAAGACCTCGGCAGCCGGGACGAAGTCCGCTCTGGTCAAGGTTTCCGACTCGGACGCGGTCACGGCGCTCGCCGGCGACCATAATTTCCGCTTCCGCGCCGTTTGCCCGGCGGCGGAGACGATAGGGACGATAGGGGAGACATTCTCCGTGAAGATTCCCGCCGTGCAGGAGTATGCCGCAGGAGTGAACTCCTACCTCGGATTCTGGGCGGCGAAGAACGTTACGACCGTGGTCCCCGACATCGAACTTGAAATCAGCACCCCGGCAGCCGTTCTCAATTTTCTCGTGCCGATTGACATAGTCGAGGAGAATGTTCCGGCGACATTGGCGTCTATGGAGATATCTTCAGCCGGCGACGGCGCTCCCGTCGTCCTCGCTGGAGAGGGGAGCATCGACTTCGCTGACGGGGCCTTCACCCTCGCGGCGTCCGGACAGTCCAGCGCTTTGAAGGTGAACTTCCCAGAGGGCGGGCTGAAACTCGAAGCGGCCAAGACCGAGGTCAGCGTGGCGGTGCTTCCATTCATCGTCCCGAAGGGCGGCTTCAATCTCAAGTTTACCGATGTGAACGGCAGAACCGCTGAGACCGTGTTCCTTGCGCAGGAGACCGACGAGGGCAAGTCCGTCGAAGCCGGGACAGAGACCGATGTCATCGTCTCCGCGTCAGGCGACGGGGTGGAGCCCGTGACCTTCCCGGTTCAGTTCCCGATCAGCAAGGTGGACGGAAAGCAGAACATCACTGAGGAACTTCAGCCGAGATGGAAGACTGAAGGATACTGGTCCTGCACCGCCCAGCCGCAGGCGTATTGCCAATGGCATCAGGAGAGCGTCCCGCAGCAGCCGGACGGATATCTTCAGTTCTGTGAGATTGTGAACAGCGGAAACATCTCCACTCTCGGCGTGAAGGGCGTGTGGACGGGAGACTATTTCGAGTTCGTGATTCCGGTGAAGAACTTCGCCGCCGGGACTGAGGTCGAGTTCAAAGCTCCGTTCTACGGTCGTCAGGAGCCGGTGTTCTGGTATGTCAAGTACCTCGACGGGGAGGAATGGAAGATCTGCAACCTCCACAGCGAGACCTGCTATGACGGAAAGACTTCGATGGACTGCACCTTCTCGCTTGTGCGCGGGGCGAAGACCGTCACGGAAGTTATGACTTTCGAGAACGCAGTGAAGAGCGGCTATCTCAAAATCCGCATCGAATGCGCTGACGGCGCGATTCAGGCGGACTCTGTAACTGCGGTTGCCACAAGGGAATATCCGTTCTATGAAAAGAAGTACGCGGCTCCGTTCTATTTCTGGGACAACTCCGATGCGAAAGGCGGCGTAAGCTCAGGTTCGACCCCGAAAGTCACCTCAGTCTCATTTTCAATCGTCGATTGACGCATATCCCCGGAAATCAGAATAATACCGAATATGGAAATGAAAAGAAATATTCTGCTTATTGTGACATTGCTCGCGCTCGCCGCCGTGACGGGTTTCGCCCGGAAGCCGGCGGAGCGCTGGAGCGAGGAGAAGGCCAACGCCTGGATGGAGAAACAGGGATGGATCGTAGGCTGCGACTATGTGTGCGCGACTGCGATTAACCAGATTGAGATGTGGCAGGCGGAGACTTTCGACCCCGCGACCATCGAAACGGAAATGGGACGGGCTGAGTGGCTCGGGTTCAACACCGTGCGCGTGTTCCTCTCCAACCTCGTCTATACGGCCGACCCCAAGGGCTTCAAGTCACGCTTCGAAGAGTTCCTCGGCATCATAGAGAAACATCACATCCGCGCTGTCGTCACTTTCTGGACCAACGGCGGAAAATGCAAGAACCCGCAGCTCGGCAGACAGCCGGAGAGCGTCCAGGGCGTGCACAACTCCCAGTGGTGTATGGTGCCGGGGACGGAGGTCGTGAACGACTCGGCGAAATGGGGAGAGCTTGAGAAGATGGTCAAGGACATTGTCAGAACCTACCGCAATGATTCGCGAATCCTGCTCTGGTGTCTCTACAATGAGCCTCAGAACACACAGAGGGGCGTGAAGCTCACCCTCCCGCTGATGAAGGAGACTTTCCGCTGGGCGCGTGAGATGAATCCCTCGCAACCGCTCACCGCGCCGGTGTGGGAGATTCCGAGTTCACAGACCCCTCAGATGCCTACCGTCACCTGGGTGTGGGAGAACAGCGACGTCATCTCCTTCCACTGCTACAAGGAGGCGGCCTATCTCGAGAAGTTCATAAAGCTCCTGCTCCCGTACAACCGTCCTCTCATCTGCACGGAATATATGGGAAGGCCGAAATCCATCTTCGAGGAGTGTATGCCGATACTGAAGAAGTACAATGTGGGCGCGATAAATTTTGGACTTACGGCGGGAAAGTGTAACTTTCACCTCCAATGGACGAGCAAGGCCGGGGATCCGGAGCCCGAGGTGTGGTTCCACGACATCTTCAGGCTTGACGGAACGCCTTACAGCCAGGAGGAGGTCGATTTCATACGAAAGATGACCGGGGCTGACAAAAAATAATTTGGATGCGACTTGAGCGAATCTTCAGAAAAGGGTTTCAGATGTGGTCGGCCGGCGTTTTCTGCCTGCTGACCACAGTCTGTTTCAACGCCGCCGGAGGCGCGGCTGCCGACCGGTATTATTTCTCGCACATCGGCACGCGGGACGGGCTGGCCTTCAACACCGTGAACGCCATCGCCCAGGACAGCCGGGGATTTATGTGGTTCGCGACCGAGGACGGGCTCAGCCGCTACGACGGAAGCCGCTTCAAGAATTTCCACAGGGAGGAGCTCGGCACGGGATCGGACTTCATAACCACGCTCTGTCCCGACGGCGAGGGCAACCTCTGGATCGGGAGCGACAAGGGGGCTACCCGTTACGACTATCTGCGCGATCGCTTCATCCCGATTGACGGCACGAGCGACAAGGGGACGGTTCTCAACAGCAAGGTCACGCACATCTGCATAGACGGGGGCGGAGTGGTCTGGCTCTCGGCCAACGGATTCGGGCTTTTCTCCTACGACCCTTCGGACGGGCGGCTGAAGAACTACTTCTGCGAAGACGGGCGCACGACGCTGCCGGTGAACATCCGCTCCTTCGTCATTGACGGCAACGGGGAGTTCTGGTTCTCGCTATATTTCGCCGACCTCTGGCATTCAGACGGCGGCCTTTCCGGGATGGAGAAGGTGGAGATCGCAGGATGGACGGGGCAGGATGACATAATGTCGATGGACCGGACGAACGGGAAACTGCTGCTCGCCTCCTGGAAGAACGGGCTTTGCGAATACGACTTCCGCCGGGGGACGCTCAAACGGCTGATACCTTATGTTCCTGGACGCAGGCCCAAGGGAATGCATTTCGACCGCGAGGGGAGGAAGATCTGGATGGCCACGACCGGCGGCCTCTGCATGTACGACCTTTCAAGCGGGGAGCAGGGATGCCTTCACTCCGACGAAAAGGACAGGTTCGCCCTTGCAGGAAACAATGTCACATCCGTCTTCGTTGACCGCTCGAACGGGCTCTGGGCGGGGACTCTCTCCTCCGGGCTGAACTGCGCGATGGAGCGCCACAAGAATTTCCGGAAATATTATATGGTCGGGGACGAGAGCCTTTCCGGAAGCTTCATTATGGATATGACCCAGGACGACGGCGGCCGGATTTGGGTGGCCTCCGAAAACAAGGGGCTGATGTATATGGACGGGAAGGACGGCGGGCTGAGGCGCTTCCGTTCGTCCCTCCCCTCGAACATACGCTCCATCTGCTGCGACGGCGACCGGCTGTGGGTCGGAGCCTGGGGAGGGGTGTACAGCCTGAACCTCCGCTCCGGAGAAATACGCGCCTACAACAGGGACATCCGTGACAACGCCCACAGGCTCTTCCGGACTTCATCGGGAGAGATGCTGCTCGGCTACCCGCTCGGAATGATGTCCTATAACAGGGCGCAGGACAGGTTCGAGCCTATTCTGGCTTTTGACGGAATGTATGTGACGGGAATAGCCGAGTCGTATTCCGGTGACCTGTGGGTGGCCACTTATGCTGACGGTGTCTGCCGCTACAGTCCTGAGAGCGGAAAGATAGAGGCGAGGTACGGTTTCGGCGAGACCGGCCGCCGCCACATTCCGGTGGACAAGTTTATTACCGTCTATGAGGATTCCGGAGGCGGTCTGTGGGTCGGAAGCTACGGGGAGGGCTTTCTCCGTTACGACAGGAACACTGACTCGTTCGTCCGTTTCGGGGAGGAGGAGACTCTGAAGCACAGAATCGCGTTCTCCCTGCTCGAAGACAGGGACGGGCGGATGTGGGTCGCCACGGACAAGGGGATAGTCTCGTTCGAGTATCCCGCCGGCTCGTTCCGGTATTTCTCCGGGGAGGACGGACTTCTGGACGATGTGATCGAGGGGCACACGGCCCTGCTCTCGTCCGACGGGGACATCTATTTCGCCTCCAACAACGGGATAGTCGGCTTCAGTCCGGAAAGCCTCCGTGCGGAGGCCTCGACCCCCTCCGCCGTGCTGACTGACTTCACTATATGTGACGGTACGCTGATTCCGGGAGAGGGGTCTCCGCTGAAGGTCAACATAAATGAGACGGAAGAGATTGTCCTGAGGCACAGCCAGAACTCATTCGGAGTCTCGGTCTCCATCCCGGGAGACGGCTCTCCGGCAGGCGGAGAATGCCGCTATATGCTTGAGGGATACGACAAAGGGTGGCAGAACCTGTCCGGGGGGGGGCGGGATTAACTGTCCCAACATTCCTGCGGGCGGCTACAGACTCCTCATCGAGAGCCTCGACGGGAGCGGCTGCTGGAGGCAGGCTCACAGGCCGCTCCGGATAACCGTCAGGGAAGTGTTCTACAAGACCGGCGCGGCCTGGGCGGCGTATGTCATCATCCTGATAACGGCGGTCCTGGGAATCGTCCGTCTCGCCACGAAGTCGGCGGTCGGCAATGAACGGAAGAGGCAGGAGAAGGAGAAGCTCGCGAGGGAGCAGGAGGTGTTCAGGGAGAAGATATCCTTCTTCTACAACATCATCCACGAGATAAAGACCCCTCTCACGCTGATACGCACGCCGCTGCAGAACATAATCTCCACTGGGAATCTCGACGGGGAGCTCGCGGAAGACCTCTCGGTCATCTGCAACAACACCGACTATCTGGACAAACTGGTCCGGGAACTGCTTGACTTCGTGCGGATTGAGGAGAACGGATGGGTGCTTGAATACAGGGAGGTGGACATCGTCGGCAAGGTCGATTTCATCTGTTTCAACTTCAGGGACACGGCGAAGAACAGGAACATAGAGCTGAGCTTCGACCACGGCGACGCCGACCGCATCGTGCTGGCTGCGGACGAGGCCGCCCTGCTGAAGATTCTCAACAACCTCATCCACAATGCCGTGAAATATGCCGAGACCTGGATCCGCATTTCCGTCCGTGAGACGGACGGCCGCGTGGAGCTGTCCGTTCGCAACGACGGCCCGGCGATACCGCCGCAGCGGCGGGAGGAGATCTTCAAGCCTTTCGTGCAGTACAGCAATGAACTGCAGCCCTACTCGCAGAGTTTCGGAATAGGCCTCTCACTGGCTCGGACGCTTGCGGTGATGCACGGCGGCTCGCTCGTGCTCACGGACGAGACGGACTGCACGGATTTCCGCCTGTCGCTGCCGCTCAACCTCGACAAGATAAAGACTCCGTGTGCGGAGGAGCCTGCGGCTGCGGTCTCCGAAGACGCGGGGACGGGCGGAGACCGCCCGCTTGTCCTTGTGGTCGAGGACAACGAAGACCTGTCGGCATATCTGTCACGGAAGCTCTCCCCGGACTGGCGCGTCATCACCGCGCCGTCGGCGGAGAGGGCTATGACTCTGATAGCCGAGAATGACGTGGACATAATCCTCACGGACATAGCGCTCGGCGGGATGAGCGGCATCGAGCTCTGCCGCAGGGTGACGTCGGATTTCGAGACTTCGCACATCCCCGTGGTCGTTCTCTCGGCAATCTCCTCGGCGAAGACCAAGATTGAATGTATGGAGAGCGGCGCGAGCCTCTACATCGAGAAGCCATTCGGCCTCGACTACCTGACCGGCTCGCTCGCCGTCATCGCCCGGAAAAGGGAGTCTCTAAAGGCGGCGCGGCTGAGCGGACAGGCCGCTGGGAATTTTCAGGAGTTCGACGTCACCACCGGCGACGGGGAGTTCCTGATGAATCTCGACCGCATCATTATGGAGAACATAAGCAACCCGGAGTTCGGCAATGACGCGCTGGCGGAGCGGCTGTGCCTGAGCAAGTCCACTCTCATCCGCAAGGTCAAGGGGCTGCTCGGCGCGACTCCGAACGACTACATCCGCACGAAGCGTCTCAACCTCGCCGCCGCGATGCTCTCCAAGGGCGGAGCCCGCATAAACGAGGTCTGCTACAGCGTCGGGTTCAACACTCCGTCCTATTTCACCAAATGTTTCAAAAGGCAGTTCGGCGCGCTTCCGGCTGAATATCAGAAAGAACATTCGCAGGAAAGCCGGAGCGTCCCCGAGTTGTAGATAATGCGTCTATTGTTCTATCCGATTTGTCCCGAAATCGTGACTTTTGCATTCGTTCCCGTGTGTGAATCCGGGCGGAACATTTTGCATCCGTTCCCAGACGCACAGCCGGGGCGGATTAACACTAACCAAAAAGATTATGAAAGCACTGAAACGCAGTCTGGTCATCGCAGCTTCCCTGCTTCTCGGCTCTGCCGCCCTCGCGCAGAACCATCTGATAAAGGGCCGGGTGACAGACGAATCCAAAGAGCCGCTCGCCGGCGCTTCCGTGAGTGTCCTGAACTCCACGAAAGGGGTGATCACCGACAGTGACGGGAATTATGAAATCTCCGCGGCCGAGGGGGAGACCCTCGTATTCAGTTTTCTCGGCTTCGAGACGAAGAGCGTCACCGCAGACTCCCGGGCCGTGATCGATGTCTCGCTGGTTCAGGAGACGAACGCCCTGAACGAGCTTGTCGTCGTCGGCTACGGCGTGCAGAAGAAGGTCAATATGACCGGCTCCGTGGCTGCGGTGAACTATGCCGAAGAGGTAAAATCCCGCCCTGTGACGTCCACCGCCCAGATTCTTCAGGGAATGAGTCCTGGAGTCCACGTCAACCAGGCCTCCGGACAGCCTGGGTCCGAGAGTCTGTCCATCACCGTGCGCGGAGTGGGGACTCTCAACACCGCCAGCCCGCTGATCATAGTGGACGGCTTCGAGGGGACTCTCTCCAATGTCAATCCTGACGACATCCTCACCGTCTCCATACTCAAGGACGCGGCCTCCTGCGCGATTTACGGAAACAGGGGCGCGAACGGAGTCGTGCTCGTCACCACCAAGAGCGGCGGAGAGGGAGGAAAGGGCAAGTTCAGCATCTCCTACAACGGAATGATGGCTCTGAACGAGCCGGCGCGCAAGTTCGAAGTCATCTCCAACTATGCCGACTATATGTCGATAATCAACGAGTCGGCGGCGAACGTCGACGCGACGCTGCCTTTCTCGCAGGCGATGATCGACCTCTGGAGGGAGAAGGAGAAGGATCCGAACGGAATCTCGGATTCCGGATATCCGAACTATGTCGCCTATCCTAACACCGACTGGATGGAGGCCATATACAAGAAGGGGATATATCATAAGCACAATATCTCCGCCAACGGTTCCGCCGGAGGCACGAAATATCTCATATCGATGTCATATCTCGACAACCCTGGAGTCATCGACAACACCGGCTCCAAGAAGTTCTCCCTCCGCACCAACGTCTCCTCGCAGGTCACCAGATGGCTGGAGATAGGGACGAAACTCTGGGGATATGAACAGAACACCGAAGTCTGCGACACCTATTTCGGGCTTATGTCCCGCGCCGTCCCGGGCATATATCCTTACTACGACGGCAAATACGGATGGATGGAGAATCCGGAGCAGTCGAGCGACTCCCGCAACAACATCTACTTCTTCAACCGTATGGGAGGCGGATCCAAGACCCACTACATCAACGCCATAGTCTTCGCGAACGTGAAACTTCCGCTTGACATACGCTACAACGCCTCGTTCAACTATTCGCGCACTGGCACGGAGTACAGGGCGAACAGGAAGATAATGAACGCATATTCCTTCAGGACAGGGGAGGTGGCCTACCGTTACGACAA
This sequence comes from Candidatus Gastranaerophilales bacterium HUM_1, assembly GCA_963646585.1. Taxonomy (GTDB): domain Bacteria; phylum Bacteroidota; class Bacteroidia; order Bacteroidales; family UBA932; genus Cryptobacteroides. The sequence continues at coordinate 10,990 of CAVIXF010000011.1, forward strand.
CCTTGACAACCTGACCCTCACGCGCAGGTACGGCTCGGCCTACCGCTGGACTTTCCAGAACAATCTCTCCTGGGCGAAGACCGTGGCCGACAGACACGACATCTCCGCGATGGTCGGATTCGAGGCGATGTACTCAAACAGCATCTCCGAGAGCCTCATTAAGAAACGCCTTGAGAACGACCAGCTTACAGAGCTGAAGAACGCGCTTGACGTGAATGCCGGCGACGTGACCGGCAACCAGAGCGACTTCGCCTCCGCCTCCGTCTTCGGACGTGCCACCTACGCTTACGACAGCCGCTATCTCTTCGAGGTCAACCTCCGCTATGACGGCTCGTCGCGTTTCGCCCGCCAGTCCCGCTGGGGCCTTTTCCCTTCGGTCTCCGCCGGATGGAGAATCTCCGAGGAGCAGTTTATGAAGAACTCCGGAATCGACAACCTCAAGCTGCGCGTCTCCTGGGGAAAGCTCGGGAACAACAGCATAGGCAATTATGAATACCAGTCGACCTACGCGACCGGCTACGCCTACTCCTTCGGCAACTCGCTCGCCTCGGGAATAGTCTCCACGCTCTCGAACGACGCGCTCACCTGGGAGACCACGACTTCCACCGACCTCGGACTTGAACTGGCCGTGTTCAACAGCAGGCTCACCTTCGAGACAGACTTCTACAACAAGGTCACTGACGGCATCCTCTACAAGGCTCCGGTCTATGCGACGATAGGCAACAAGTCAGCCCCTTACCAGAACCTCTGCGAGGTGACCAACAGGGGAGTCGAACTCTCCCTCGGATGGAAGGACGGCATAAGGGACTTCACTTACGCGGTGAGAGGCAACTTTACCTACAACAACAACGCGGTGACCCGCTACAAGGGTAGGCTCACCGCAGGCTGGGTGACGGATGAGAACGGCCGCAGAACCTATCAGAGCAACATCGGCGACGTGACCACTGTCATCGACGGGGCGCGCCGCGTGATGGAGGGCAAGCTCATCAACGAGCACTATCTCCTGAACCTCTACTCCGGCGACGGAAGCCATTTCTTCGCCGACGGGTCGGTGAATCCGAACGGAGGCCCGAAGGACGGTATGATAAGGACTCCTGAGGATATGGCCTGGCTTGAGGCTATGGTCGATTCCGGCGCGACCTTCCTTCCGAACAAGACGATAGGAAAGAAGGGGATATGGTACGGAGACTACATCTACGCCGATGCGAACGGGGACGGAGTCTATGGCGACGCCAACGACTATATGTTCCAGGGCACTTCCCAGACTCCTAAATATTACTACGGACTCCAGATTGAACTCGGCTGGAAGGGGATAGACTTCTCTATGCTCTGGAACGGGGCGGGAGGTTCCGCCGCCTATTGGAGATATGTCGGATTCAACGCATATTCCACCGCCGCGAAGTTCACTCTTCCGAAGAAGATAGCCTACGACCACTACTTCTACGACCCGGAGAATCCGGACGACCCGCGCACGAACATCACTTCGAAGCACGGCCGTCTGACGATGAACTACGGCTCCGAGCAGAACGGGGCGAACGCCTATTCGACCCTCTTTCTCTACAAGACGGACTATCTGCGTCTGAAGAATCTCACGCTCGGCTACACCTTCCCGGAGAAATGGATGAAGAAGGCGCACATCTCCTCGCTGAGGCTGTTCTTCAGCGGAGAGAACCTCCTCACTTTCACGGAATATCCGGGTATGGATCCGGAGATATCCGATAAATCCAACTACTATGCGCTGCTGAGGCAGTATTCACTGGGTCTGAGCATCAAATTCTAAACAGAAGAACTTATGGCAATCAAGAACATATATTCAAAGATGACACTCCTTGCGCTCGCCTTTTCGGCGGCGGGGTGCAACGGGTTTCTTGACAGGTATCCGTACGACGACGTCAGCTCCAAATCGGTCTATGCTTCGGCGCAGCTGGCGGAGAACGCCGTCGTGGGGGTTTACAGCAATCTCATCGCGGGCTATGTCTCGGCGTCCGGACTCAATTGGGACGCGCTTTCCTCCTGCATAGACCCGGCCGAGGAGTCATATTCCATCAACTATCCTTTCCTGACCGGAGCGATCCAGTCGAACGGGTCGATGTTCAGCGACCAATGGAAGCGGTTCTACGAGGGAATAAACAGAGCCAACGACGTCATCAACAACATCGGCGGTACGGAGGCTCTTTCACAGGAGATCCGGGACAGGCGGATTGCGGAGTGCCGCTTCATCCGCGCATTCTATTACTACCGTCTCAACTGCCTCTGGAGGGGCGTCCCGGTCTATCTTGAGAACCTCGCCCCGTCGGAGTACACGAAGGGAAGGAGCAGCGAGGACGACGTCTGGAACGTGGTGCTTGACGACCTGAACGCGGCGATCGCCTGCGAAAGCCTGCCAGACAAGTACAAGGCGGCGGACAGCGACTGCGGACGAATCACCAAGGGGGCGGCGTACGCCCTGCGCGGGAAGGTTTATCTGTGGAAGAAGATGTGGGCCGAGGCGGAGGCCGACTTCCTGAAGGTCGGAGAATGCGGATTCTCGCTCTATACGGCTGGTTCGTACGCTGACCTTTTCCTCGAAAAGAACGAGAAATGTGACGAGATGGTGTTCTCCGTGACTATGGAGGAGGTCTCCGACCACGGCAATGTCTATAGCCGCACCTACGGTAACTGGATGACCTGCGGAAACGGGAACAACGGCTTCTATATGAACGCCGACTTCGTCGAGTCCTACCAGTGGGCGGACGGAAGTCCGTTCTCGTACGACGATGTCATTCCGGGCTATTCCTCAATGTCGCCGAAGGAGCGCAGCGTCTATTTCCTCCGCGACAACATCACCGAATCCGAGTCTCTGACAATGTCGGCTTACGGGGCGGATATGTCTAAATATGAAGCCTCGGGAAACGAAGACCGCATCAAGGCGGCGTTCACGGGGCGCGACCCGCGTCTTGCGGCCACCGTCATCGCGCCGTATTCCGACTATCTCGGCGGCTTCGCTTCCGGAGCGGCGCAGAACTACCAGCTCCGCTGGCCTTACCGCAGCGAGAACTCCCCGTCGTTCGACCTCCGCACGAGGGCGACGGGGGATATGCTCTACTGCATACGCAAATTCGTTACTGTCGGGAAGGAATACGCCTATCCGCTCTACAATCCAGTGGACGTGCCGGTTATAAGATACGCCGACGTCCTTCTCTGCCTCGCGGAGGCGGTGAACGCGCAGGGGCGCACTTCGGATGCGGCCGGCTACGTGAACCAGGTGCGCTCCCGCGCCGGCGTGGCTCTGCTGAACTCCGGCCCGGACTGGCTGAAGGTTTCCGGGGAGGAGGATATGCTCGGGCGCATTCAGGACGAGAAGCACTGGGAGCTCGCCTGCGAGGAGCAGCTCTATCTTGAGGAGCTCCGCTGGGGAATATGGAAGGATCGCAAGTTCTCCGGAAACGGCGGTCTGAAGCAGTGCTGGGGCGAGTCTGTCTATACATACACTTACGGCGGCGACGCTTTCCTCAGGTGGGCCGTTCCTTCGGCCGAGAAGGAGAAGAATCCTAATCTCACCCAGAACGACGGCTGGTACTGATGGTATTTGCATATCTTTTTGGTCTGGATTCCTTTTCTCATCGGTCGTGTACGCCCGGTACACTCCCTCTTCAAAAAGAAATCCATCCTCAAAAATCTTATGCAAATGCGGCCTTCGGCCTTTTCTTGAATGATTAACTGAAAATATATGTTGAAGAAAATTTTTGCTGTTGCGGCTTTCAGCCTGATGCTGACGGCTGGTGTGAACGCCAGGAGCGCGGCTGCGGGGTCTTCGGACTCTGCGGCGGCGTCTCCGGCCGGAGAATCGTCCCCGGCGGTCAGGGACTCGTCCTATGCGGTCAAGGCCTGGGAGGGAAAGATAACTATGCCGACCTACCTCCTCGACCCGGCGGAGCAGTCCCCGATTTTTGAGAGAGACTGGTCCTATCAGAGGGCGAAGCGAAGCGTATATCCCTACCCCCTGAACGACAATATGACAAGGACGCGGAAGGATGTGACTTACGACTGCCTCTATATGGAGAACGAATATGTCGAACTGTGCATAGTCCCGGAGTTCGGAGGGCGGCTGCTGTACGCGGTCGATAAAACGAACGGCTACGACATCTTCTACCATAACCACGTGGTGAAGCCGGCGAACGTCGGGATGACCGGCGCGTGGATAAGCGGCGGAGTGGAGTGGAACGTGTTCCACCATCATCGTCAGACGGGCCACGTCCCCTGCGACTGGAGGATAATCGACAACGGCGACGGCTCGAAGACAATCTGGGTCGGCGAGACTGAGTACAGGCACAGGATGCAGTGGGCGATAGGTGTCACCCTGCGCCCGGGGAGCAGCGTGATCGAGGTCGGCGGCAGGCTTATGAACTCCACTGCGGACGACAACTCGATGCTTTACTGGTCGAACGTCAGCACCCGTGTGGACTCGACCTATCAGATCTGCTTTCCGCAGAGCACTGAGTTCGTGACCTTCCACTGCAAGAACTGGTTCGCGCACTGGCCGATTACCCGTGAGACATTCAATGATATGGACTTCTATGCGGACGGAATTGACGCGAGCTGGTGGAAGAACCACTATATGAGCAACTCTATGTTCGCGCACGACCTCAAGGACGACTTCATCGCGGGATACGACCACGGTCGCAACGCCGGCACGATGCTGCACGCGAACCACAACATCAGCAAGGGCGGCAAGTTCTGGCTCTGGGGGCCGAACAGCGAGTGGGACACCCGCATTCTCACCGACGACTCCGGACACTACATCGAACTGATGCAGGGCGCGTATTCCGACAACCAGCCGGACTACAACTGGAGCTCCCCTTACGAGACGAAGGAGTTCAGCCAGTACTGGTACGGCATCCGCGATATGGAGGGGGTGAAGGCCGGAAACCGGCTGCTCGCCGCCAATGTCGCCCTGAAAGAGCCCGGCAGGGCTTTCCTCGCGGTGAACGCCACCGAACCGATGAGCGGACTCAGGCTGACCCTTCTCGCCGGCGGGAAGAAGGTCGCCGAGGAGAACATTGCGGAAATCGCGCCTGACAGGCCGTTCAATAAGACCGTCGGAATCTCCGCCGGATACGCCGAGGCCGACATCGCCTTCGTTCTTTCCGGCGCGGACGGAAAGGAGCTTCTGCGGTTCACTCCGGTGAAACACGACCAGGATGCCCCTCTCCCGGCAATCGTCGAAAGGCCGAAGAAGCCGGAGGAGATAGAGAACACGGAGGAGTGCTACCTTGTCGGTCTGCGCAACCTTCAGTTCTACAACCCGTTTATCGACCCTACCGCCTACTTCAAGGAAGTTCTCAGACGCGACCCTGGCGACACCCGCGCCAACACCCAGATGGGCGTGTGGTACAGAAAGCGAGGCGAATACGACAAAGCCGCGCAGTATCTCCGGACGGCGATAAGGCGACAGACCTATGACTACACCCGCCCGAAGGACGCGGAGGCTCTCTACAACCTCGGTCTCGTCCTCAAGGCGCAGGGGAAGACGGAGGCGGCTCTCGACACTCTCTACCGGGCGACCTGGAATTATACCTACAACTCCGGGGCGAACACCCAGCTCGCGCAGATTTATGCGCGGAAGGGCGACTGGACTATGGCTCTCGACCGTCTCGACGAGGCTGTCGCCTACAACGGCCGCAACTTCTCCGCCCGGGTGTTCAGGGGGCTCGTCCTCAAACAGCTCGGCAGAACCGGGGAAGCCCGCAGCTGTTTCGAATCGGTCCTCGCGGAGGATCCGATGAACGCGCTCGCCCTGCACGAGACCCTGGACGCGGATGATTTCCGCTTCTTTATGCGCGAGCAGCCGGAGTCGTATCTCGAACTCGCCATACTCTACTGGCACGCCGGATTCACTGACGCCGCAGTGGAACTGCTCAGGGACATCGACAGCCGCGTGGCGTGGCCGACGGTGAAGATGTACATTGCGTACCTCACCGGCGACGACAGCCTGTACAGGGAGGCTCTCTCGCTACCTGTGGGCTATTGCAACCCGTTCCGACTCGAAACCATAGACGTTCTCGCCAAGGCCAAGGCGGTCTGCCCGGATTCGGAGCGTCCTTACTATTACCTCGGCAACCTGCTCTACAACATCCAGCCGGACAACGCGATGAAGGAATGGAAACAGTGCGTGGAGATGAACCCGAAGGACGACCTCGCGTGGAGGAATCTCGGCTGGGCGAACTGGCTGCACACGAAAGATTACGCTGAAAGCGTGCGCTGCTACAGGAAAGCCGTAGAAATCAACCCTTCCGCAGCCCTCTACCTTGAGGAGTGCGACCAGGCGATGGAGGCGAACCTCACTCCGGTTCCGGAGCGATACGCACTCCTCAAGAGCCATCACGCGACTGCGGAGAAGAGATATTACCCGCTGAGCCAGGAGGTCGTCCTCGGCACCTGGTGCGGAGACTACGACTATGTGCTTGGTCTTCTCGACAGCTGCTATTTTCCGACGCGTGAGGGAGTTGCGAACTTCCACGACAATTTCGTCGATGCGTGCGTGCTCGCCGGACGGGAGAAGCTCGCGGAGGGTGACGCCAAGGCGGCGATAGCGCTTTACGAGAAGGCGTTCACCTATCCGGAGAACCATCAGGTTTTCCTCGTCGACGAGAGGGCAACCCACGACGCGCAGATAAACTATGAACTGGGCGTGGCTTACGAGAGCCTGGGCGACGCGGAGAACGCCGCGAAGTATTACGGACTCGCCGCCGGTCAGGACTACAAGGTGAAGGGAAGCAAGGATTTCCGCTACTGGACCGGACTCGCGCTGCGCAAGCTCGGCAGGAACGCGGAGGCAAAGGCCCTGTTCACTGAAATGGTCGAGGACGGAAAAGCGGCCGTGGTGACGGAGTACCGCAGCTTCTACGGCGCGGAGGGCACGACGGCGACCACGACAGAGTCGAAGAACGCCGCGGCCTACTTCACGCAGGCTCTCGGCGAACTCGGTCTCGGGCACAGGAAGCAGGCGGACAGGCTCTTCGCCAAGGTGCTGGAGCTTAAGCCTGACCACCTCTACGCCCACGAACTTTCGACCAAATAAAAGTGCGGCCTCACGTTCAGGTGATTTTTCAAGACTGATGAGGGTGACTAAGAAGTCCCGCAGGGACCGCGCCGGAGGCGCGAGATACCCCTACAGGGGTCGCAGACGATAGTCTGCGGGGGTTAAGAGGTGATAAAGTGGATGGCTAAAACCCCTTTTTAGTTACCCCCCCCATTTACCGGATAGGAGACAATAACTTGACTTGAAATGAATAGAAAGAAATATGCAGTGCCGGAACTGCTTTCAGGTTCATCGGATCCTATGGTTGCCGTCCCGGTGACGCTGCCCGAGGCCGGGACCGCGGTCGAGACGCCGCTCAAGTTCCGCCATGTCGGTGCGGTTCTCGAATTCGACATCACCGGAGTCCCGGCCGGTGAGACGCTTGGATTCGTGCAGCTCGTCTCCGGCGAGGGTGTTTCCCCCGCCACGGACGGAGGAGTCTATGACTTCAAAAACGCCGGCATATTCCGGCATCTATGTCAGGGCGGACTTGAGCTGTGGCTCAGACAAGACTCTCGTGGTCACGGAGGAGAGCGTCGGGGACACCTCCCTCTACGGCCCGGCATCGTTGAGTGCGTCCGGCATAAGCTGGTGGAACAAATGAACTGATTAAGTAAAATATATCAACATCTTTCATATCAATGAGATATTCTCAAACTGCATTTTCTCTGCTGCTTTCTTTCGTGTTCGTTTCCGGCTGCTGCGGAGCTTCGGAGACACCGCCGGAAAACGACATCCGCATATCCTGGGACCGTTCCACTTACACCGAGCATACGTCGGCGTTCGTCGGCTCCTGCGGCGAAGAAGTCGGCTCCATAACCCCGTTCACCGAAGAGAACCTCTACTATCCGAGAATCAAGCGGCTTTCGGACGGCTCTCTGCTGATGTCCTTCGAGAACGACCATTTCGGCTGGGACATCTACACCCGAAGGAGCGAGGACGACGGACGAAGCTGGTCGGACGCGGTGCTGCTCGCGAAAACCCGTCCGGAGGCTTCGACTGCCGGGGATGACTTCAAGACCTATGTGAATCCGGATTTCATAGAGCTTCAGGACGGCCGCATTATGCTCGCCTACCAGTGGCGATACAAGAAAGGTTACAACGACCTTCCGAACACGAACAGGAACTGCGGCATAGAAATAATGTTCTCGGACGACTTCGGCCGCAGCTGGGGGAAGGCGAAGCCGGTCTATGTGGGCAGGTGCTGGGAGCCTTCCCTGCTTCAGCTGCCTTCGGGCGAGATTCAGATGTTCATCACCTCTTCGCAGGAGCTCATCGACGATATGTCAGCTCCTCAGGTGGTCGTCATCCGCTCGTTTGACGGAGGAAAGACCTGGCAGGGACGGGATGTCTGCGGCATCGACGACAACGAGACGGTCTCCCGCACCCGCGACGCCCGCTCCACCTACGACGGAATGGCCACCGGAGTGTGTCTTGACGACAATGCCGGGATTGCCGTCCCTTACGAGGTGTGGCACGGCAAGTGGGTCGTTGACCAGTCGCCCTACATAGTCAAGACCGATATGCGGACGAACTGGCACGGAGACCACGCCGCAATCCGCGCCGAAGGAGGCCCCGCCTGGCCGGCCAAGAAGCAGCTCAACAAGGACTTCTACGGCTACGGCCCGTATTCCTGCAAGCTCACCACGGGCGAGGTGCTCGTCCTGAGCAACGGGACCTACAAGGGGGAGCAGGGCGTATGGGTCTTCGTCGGCGACAGGAAGGCGGACAATTTCCGCAACGCGACCTCTCCGTTCGACGGCTACTGGGGCTCGATCGACTGCATCGGGGAAAACGCCGTGATCGCCACCGCTACGGTGAAAGTCCGCAGAGACGGGAAGGCCAGAGGATTCATCCGCTCGGAAATAGGTCGTCTTAACCGTTCCAAGACTCTTGCGAAAGGCGACCGCGATGTTCCGAGAATTTCCTCTTTCGACCGGGAGAACAGCAGTTTCTGGTTTCTCGGGCACAGTTTCCCGTCTTCGGTCTATGCGGATTTCGGATATGACGGGGACGCTTTCATATTATATTCCTATCTTTACGATTCAGTTCTGACGGCCCTCACCGTAGAAAACTCCGACGCGGTGGAGATTCTTCTCGCGAGGGAGGGGCGGACGCAGCGCAAGGTCGTCGTGAACGGAGCGGGGATGTACAAGGTATATGTCGATGACAACATTGCGTGGAAGCTTGTGACTGAGGGAGTTACGGATGATGTAGAGGTCGTCGGGACATTGAACGACGACTCCGACGCGGATACGGGATATTCGGTGAAACTCCGTGTCCCTTGGGAATATCTGGGCGGAAAGCCGTCGTCCGGAGAAAAAATCCGCTGCCACCTGCGCCGTCACTACAAGGCGAAGACCTCCGAAAAGCCGGCGTGGAGCATCGAAGACGTCGAGGGCGAAAACTCTGACTATCCGTCCGAATGGCTGACCCTCACGCTGAAATGACCCTCCCCTCCGGGCTGTCGGAATGTCAGCCCGGACGGTTCTGCAAGTTAAACCAGAAAATGTGAACAGATGAAATACAGAGATATGTCAATGATTCTTGCGGCGGCCTCCGTCGCTCTTACGGTGTC
>CAVIXF010000012.1:0-19521 GCA_963646585.1 Candidatus Gastranaerophilales bacterium HUM_1
ACGTTGTACTCCACCCAAGGCGACACCTGCAAGCAGGCCGGCTTCCTGATTGAGAACTCTTTCAACTCCTTCGTGTAGCACAGGCAGAAAGCCGCGACGGCGACCGCCGGAGACGCGATCTTCCAGAGGGGCGACACCCCTCGGTACTCCTTCAGCGGCTTCCGCAGGAACAGCGCGTATAGGGACGTGGTGAGAATAGCGGGCAGCACGAGCGCCGCGTCCACCGGCTTCATCAGCATCAGGGTCGTGTCAATCACCTCCCCGCCGAGATTGTTCCAGAGGAAATAGCTGGAGAAAGGCATAAAATCGCGGAAGAACCTCCAGTACCAGAGATTGGAGAGGAAGAACAGGGCGACCGCCCAGACCGGCAGCAGCGCCGTCCATCGCCATCTCCGTCCGACGAAAAAGTACGGAAGCATCACGATGAACGCGTTCAGAGCCGTCTCCCCGATGCAGGGGGTCCCGCGCAGATGGATGTACATCAGCGCAATCGGCGCCATAATCGACAGCAGCGAAAGGAGATAGAACGACCAATACGCCTCCTTTCCGGACAGATGTCCGAGCCTTGTCAGAATCTTGCTTCTCTTCATAATCAATCCTCCGCAAAAATTTCGGGCGGAAGCGCAAAGATACGGATTTTTATTATCTTTGCGGCGGATTTGTGCACATATAGGAGCTTTTCTTTTTTACTGAAAATCTCCGTAAAATTTTGAATATCAGACTGTCGGCTCAACAGGAGCATTCGCGTCCGCCGAAAATCTGACGCATAATGGAGACTATGAGACATCTTCAACTGGCGCTGCTTGCCGCTTCGGCCTGCATAATCGCATCGTGCGGCAAGGACAGCGGGACTCCCGCCGCGACGGGAAACCGCACGGTCGGATTCTTCATCGGGGAAGGCGGCGTCCCGGCGACAAGGACGGTCCTGAGTCCCGACGGGCTCACCACCTCCTGGAGCGACGGGGACAGAATCGCCGTATGGGCCAGGAACAGCGCGGGGAATATGGTTCTGGACGGCGCCGTATTCACCAACATAAGGAATTTCAACGACAGCAACGTCCGGGGAGGCATATTCACCGCGACGCTCCCCTCCGCGATGCCGGAGGACAGCTACAGATACTTCGCCGCCTACCCCGTCCCCTCTTCGGTCAGCGGCTCCCAGGCCGCCTTCACGATTCCCGCGTCCCAGGACGGCAGGGTCTCCGGCGGGACTGACATCCTCATCGCATCGCCTGCGGAGCACGGCCCGCTCGACGAAGCCGCGAATCTCTCCGACTGCACGAACCTCGGGCTCAAGATGCGCCACCTTCTCCACCATTTCCGGCTCTATATGCCCGAAGGAGAAGGACTTGCCGGCGACGAGACGATAGACAGAATCATACTTTCCTTCTCTCGCGAGGTCGCGGGAAAGCTCACGGCTGACTTCACCGACCCCGAGGCGGAGACCTCGCTTTCGGAAGGCATACAGGCGATAAGGCTCAGGCTTCCGGAGCGGCTGCTCCCTTCGACGGCGGAAGAAAGGAACTTCGCTGTCGCGACCCTGCTCCCGTTCACTGCGGAGGCGGACGAGACCCTCAGCGTCACCGCGTACTCCTCCTCCGCATCCTCCACCAAGGTCTATTCCTGCGAACCCATACCGCTTCAGGGCAGGACATTCGGGAAAGGTCATTCGACCCCGGTGAAAATCGTCCTCGACTCTGCCGGCGACAAGGCGGCCCTGAAATTCACGCTTTCTGAAAACAACCTCGGAGAGAATCCGAACTCCATAACCCTCACCGCCCCGTCCGGATGCGTCTGGGAAAGCACGGGGACGAACGTCTTCAGCTACAACCCGGGGCGTGAAATCGCGACCGGAGAGAGCTTCACCCTGTATTTCGGGGACACGGACGCTTACAGGACGTTCAGCCGGAAGAGCATAGGCATAACATTCGACAGCGAGCACGCGACAGTCACCCGGACAGTCACACTCCCCGACCTGTCATCCGCCCACGCCGCCACCGTCCCGCTCTCAATGCCGTACCTGCTCTACGAAGATTTCTCCTCGGTAGGCTCGTTCAGCTCGCACGACGAGTACTCAATGTCCAGCGCAGGCTCGAAAGGGGCGACGTCGTTCCTCAACGGATGGACCGGAGGAAGAATCGGAGCGGAAGAGGGGAAGTGCATAAGAATCGCCGCGAGGAGGGAGACCTCGGCCAATTATCCCGCCCGCGTGGATTCCGCGCCTATCATAGCCCTCAAGAAGCCGGCGGACATAACGGTTTCATACGACTACGGGGCGAACAACAAATACTACACTTTCATCACCAAAGGCGATTACGGGCAGAACGTCTACATCGGATATGTCACCGACACCAAGGGCTACGAAAGCGGGGCCGAAGACGGGACATTCTCGGACTCCTTCTACATAAAGGAATATACCGGCTCCTACACGAGTCTTCCGAACCACAGGGAGTCCCGTCTCAGCTCGGTTCCGGCGGGTACCGTCAGAATCACCTGGCGCAGCGACGTGGAGCATCAGGCCGGGACGAACAACACCACCTGCTGGCTATATATCGACAATGTGAAAGTTCAGATAGCCAAATAGATACGGGTATATGTCAATAACAGGTTCCGGAGATATGGATATAGATAGGTATAGGATATAGACAGGTTTCAGAAAGAATCAGTATATGGTACAGGCAGTTATGAAACATTTCGGCGTCTTCGCCTGCGCGTTCGCCGCATTGCTGCCGCTCTCCTGCTCGAAGAGCGTCAGCGGCGTCACGGGGGGCGAGGGGACGGCGGCGTTCACCGTCTCGGACGACAGGAGCGTGACGGATATGACCCGGAGCAGCGTCTCCGACTACACCGTCCTGCCCGCCTCGGCTGACTTCAAGATCGTCGTCAGAAATTCGGACAACACCGAAATCTACAGCGGGGCGGTCTCCGGCTGGGACGAATCGACGAAACTCCCGTCCGGAAACTACACTGTGACTGCAAGTTACGGCATCGAGGGCGAGGAGGGCTTCGACAAGCCCTATTTCTCCGGCAAGACGGCGTTCGTCGTCAACGGCGGCGGGAAGACCGAGGTCAGCATCCCGGCGGCCCTGGCCAACAGCATAATACGGTTCTCGGTCAGCGACAGTTTCAAGAACTATTTCACCGAATACTCGTTCACCGTCACGACTGGGGCGGGCTCAGTCATCGAATTCCCCGCGACCGAGACGAGGGCGGCGTTCGTGGACGCATACAAGTTCACGGTGAAAGGGGCTCTGACGACCCAGGCCGGCGTCTCACGGACTTTCGAGAAGTCGTTCGAGGTGAACGCGAAGACCTGCTACACGATTTCGTTCGACGCATCGACCATAGGCGGGCTGTCAGTGACCGTAACTTTCAACGACACGACGGAGACCGTCACCCTCGACGACATCGAACTCAACGAATAAATCCCGGATCAGCAATAAATTGTGAAGCCATAAGATATGATTATTCAAGTTTCGCAAGTGCGAAACTGGCAAGGGCTTCTGCCCGTCGGCCGTAAGGCCGTAAAATCCCCCTGACAGGGGGTGCAGGGGGTTGAGATGAAAAAAGTGCGTGGGCTTTAAAAGGTTGAAAAGAGAGATAAGTCACGAACATTAACTAAGTTAGAATACTCGAGAAAATAGAATAGGATTATGAATATGAAAAGACATATATTTCTGCTTGCCGCGGCGGTCGCGGCTCTGGCGCAGATTTCCTGCAACAAGAACATAAGCATAAAGACGGACAAGGCCGTCGGGACATTGTCATTCAGCGAGTTCCTCATCGACGAGACCGTCGAGACGAAATCTGCGGCGGGGTCCGGAACCGGGGTTCAGGCCGAAGATGAAAACGGGACAGGAAGCGTGGCCGGAGACGAAGCCGGGAACGGAACAGGAAACGGAACAGGAAACGTGGCCGGGGACGAAGCCGGGAACGGAACAGGGAACGGGACTGTGGCCAGGAATGCGGTCACGGCCGGCGGGAACTACTCCATCTTCATCTATGACTCGGACAACAACCTGAAGCTCAGCACCTCCTACAGCGAGGTGACGGGCAAGGGCGGCAGAATCACACTTCCGGCCGGCGACTACACCCTCACTGCCCGCTCCACTGTCGAGGAAGTGCCTTTCGCCGCTGTCGAGCAGCCTGTCTACGGCGCGTCCAAGTCCTTCACCATCTCCGCCGGAGAGACGACGGAAGTCGGGTCGCTGACCTGCACGCTTCTCCAGTGCAAGGTGACGGTCAGCTACAGCGAGGATTTCCTCGCCGAGGTCACGGGCGACGGGACGGCCACGGTGGAGGTCGCGGCGGGGCATCCGCTCACCTTCGCCCTCGACGGGACGAAGAAGACCTACGATCAGAGCGCGGGCTATTTCGCCGTGAACAACGGGGAGAACACCACTATGTCGGTGACTTTCAAGGGCTCGTTCGGCGGGAAGAACGTCAAGATGCCGAAAGTCTTCACCGGCATACAGCCGAAGCAGTGGAGACAGATAAAGTTCATAAAGAAGATCGACTACTCCGGAAACGCGACGTTCGACATCTCAATCGACGGCCTCGTTGACGACGAGGAGCTCGGGAACGACATCGACGACATCGACGAGAACATCATAGGCGATGACCCGTCCGCTCCGAAAGGCGACGGCGGAATCACGCTCTCCCTCGACCACGAGAGCGGCTGCGACGCGGAGTTCGCCGACCTCGAGAACCTGCTCATCCCGACCGTGGAGCAGAGGGACGTCTGCCTCAAGCTCCTGTGCGAAGTGCCTGACGGAGTGAAGAAGTTCACCGTCGACATCGACTCCGACAACGAGTCGTTCCTCAGCGCGGTGGACGCGGCGGACGCGAGAAATCTCGACCTCATAAACCCGACTTCGGACAATGAAATCATATTCTCGGTCGTTCCGTTCCCTCACGGCGCGGAGCTCGCCGGGCAGACAAGCATCGCGTTCGACCTCAGCGCGGCGCAGGACGCGATAATCAACTACAGGGGGACTCACACCTTCAAGATGAACGTCACCGACACGAAAGGGTGCAGAAAGTCCATTCCGGTCAAGATGATTGTCGAATAGGGAGGAGACGGTATGCAAAGGACGACACTCACATTGATGCTCGCGGCCTCGGTTCTGGCCGCCGCATCCTGCGCGAAGGAGGACGGAGTCTCCGGCAAGGAGGAAGGGGCGATAAGCCTCGAAATCGGCATCCCGGCGACGAAGGCGGCTATGAGCTCCGAAATCGGCATCCCGGCGACGAAGTCGGCGATGAGCTCCGAGGAGCTTCTCGCGGACGCTTCCGTGAAAATCTATATGGCCGACTTCAGCGGGCTTGTGCGCAGCTACAGATACTCCGAAGCCCCGGAGAAGATCTGGCTTCCGGCGGGCGGATACCGCGTGGACGTGACGGCCGGGGAGGCGGCGAAGGAAAGCCCCGCGACGGCTTCCTGGGAGCAGAAGAGCTACTTCGGCAGCAGCGCATTCACGGTGACGGCCGGGCAGACCGGCTCCGTGCAGGTGGAGGCGAAGGTCAGCGACGCGATTTCCAGAATCAGCTTCGACCGGACCGTCGCGGAGAATTTCAACGCGGGCTACACCTTCACGATAGGGCTCGCCGCTGACGGCGGCACGGCCGTGTCCGGGCAGGACGGAACAGGCCATACCGCGTCGGGACAGGACGGAACAGGCCAGACCGCGTCGGAGCAGGATGTGACAGCCCAGGACGGCGGCACGGCGCAGCTTGTCTATGACGAGACCAAGTCGGGGGCGGAAGGATACTTCATAATCTCGGGAATCGACGAACCGGAGTTCGTCTGGACATTCACGGGGACTCTCGCCAAGGACGGATCTGCATTCACCAGAAGCGGCAGGATTTCCGGGATAGAGGCCGGGAAGGTCTATGCCGCGACCGCGAAATACACGATCAAGGACGGCGACATAGACTTCGAGCTCTTCGTGGACTACACGACTGACATACAGGACGACACGATCACCTTCGAACCAGTCTCCACAGGGCTTTCGGATTCGAGCATATACGAGATCTGGGCGCATTTCGCCACCGTCCACGCCGATGTGGACGAGAGCGAGTTCCCGGATCCGTCCGCCGTCAAGTTCGCCTACAGGGCGGCCGGGGCGGAGGAGTGGAGCACGGAGGACGCGACCCGCACGGCAGAGGGCGTCTATGAGGCGACGATAGAGGGGCTGTCCGGCTCCACATCCTACGAGTACAAGCTCGTAATCGGAGGCGTCGACCAGGGCGACCCGAAAACCTTCAAGACCGCCGCCGACCCGAACGTCCCGAACGCGAGCTTCGAATATGTCAGCAAGGTCTCCGACTACTACAGGTGGTACGACCCGTCCTGCTCCGTCGCGGAGGGCAAGACTCCGTTCTGGGGCTCGGGCAACGGAGACGAGGACGTCAAAGGCTCGGCCGGGATGGGATTCCCTATCACCGTGCCTTCAGACGACGCGAAAGTCGGCTCCCGCTCAGTCTGCGCACAGTCGCAGAACGCGGTGATAAAGCTCGCAGCGGGCAACATATTCACAGGGAAGTTCGCCGGGCTTGTCGGCACTTCCGGAGGAAAGGTGAACTTCGGCCGCCCGTGGACTTCGCGCCCGACGGGAATCAGGCTCTGGATCAAGTACACGACCGGAAAGGTCGACAAGATCGAGGGGCTTCCGGGCGGGGTTTCGCTCTCGAAGAGCGACTACGACCGCGCCAACGTCAAGGTCGCCCTCGGGACCTGGGACTACAGGCGCTACGGCGGGACGCAGGAGTCTCCGGTGCAGGTGAACACCACCAACACATCGACTTTCGTGAACTACGCCACCGACGCGAGCACGATAGCCGACGCGGAACTGATTCTCTACGGCGACGGATACCAGCAGATCAACCTCGGCACGGCCGCAGGGGCGAAGACATCCGCCGCGACCTCGGAGTGGAGGCAGGTGACCGTCCCGCTGAACTACCACACGACCACAGCGTTCCCGACCCATATAATAATCTCCTGCGCCGCGTCGATGTACGGGGACTATTTCACCGGGTGCACTTCGTCGAAGCTGTGGATTGACGGCATAGAACTTCTCTACGACAAGTTATGACAAATTTCGGACATATATCCGCCGCGAAGGAGCCGCGGTCAAGAACCCCATTCAAGGCCGTCCCGTCGGGATTCGGGGGCACTGCCCTTGTCTCCGCGCTGGTCTCCGTGCTTCTCTGTCTCGTAGCGCCCGAGGCCGGGGCGCAGAGATATGACCGGGGATATGACACGGCGCATCAGCCGGTGTTCGCCCCCAAGGGCACTTTTATGGCCGGAGGCAACGCCAGGTTCACATATCACTCGATGGAGAACTACAAGTTCCTCATCGCCGACGGCATAAACTCGAACGGATACACGGTTTCGGCGACTCCGACCTTCCTCTATATGGTCAAGGACAACATAGGCATAGGGGCGAGCCTCTCCTACAAGAGGACACTCATTGACCTTAAGTCGGCGAACCTTTCGCTGTCGGAGCTGAATATGGACTTCGAGGACTATTACCGCCTCTCCCAGAGCTTCGGAGCCGCCGCAGCCTTCCGCCCCTACATCCCGCTCGGAGACTCGGGACGGTTCTCGATGTTCGCCCAGGTCAATCTCGGCCTCTCGCTCGGGAAAGTGAAGAACACGGCCCTGGTGAGCGGGGAGACGAAGGGGACATATACCGGGCAGTATAAGATCTACGCCGGGGTGAATCCGGGGATAACGGCCCTGCTGACCAACCACATAGCGATGGAGGTCTGCGTCGGGGTGCTCGGCTTCAGCTACGGCTGGACGGACCAGACGCACAATCAGGTGACGGGCGGCTCAAGCAGCAACTCCAACGCGAGCTTCTCGCTGAATCTCGCATCGATAGCCATAGGCCTGGCATATTATCTTTAGACCGTTATGAGAAAGACCATAGCCATATTCCTTCTTCTGCTCGGAATCTCCGTTCAGGCATATTCCGGCACGGATATGCCCGGAGACGGCACAGGCAGGAAGAAACGCACGACCCTGATTATGGGGCGGAGACTCGCCCGCGACACCACGGTTTTCAGCCGGCGCAGCCTCAAGTCGCATCTCATCGTTCCGAAGCACGACTGGCAGGTGGGTATGGCGGCCTCGTACACCAACCTCTCCGCGAACAACAGCGAGTTCCTCCTGCTGCTCAGGAACAGCAACTCCTACCTCTCTCTGGTGAAGGTCTCGGCGAACGCCGCCTACGCTTATTCGGACAACCAGGCCGTCGGGCTGCGCATCCAGTACACGAACGGAAGCTGCAATGTGGACGCGACCACTCTCGACCTGCTCGGCAACTTCTCCTACGAGCTCAAGGACGTCAATGCCAAGACACTGTCCTACAGCAGCTTCGTATTCAACCGCTCCTACCTCGGACTTGACGACAGGGGGCGCGTGGGATTCTTCCTCGAAGCGGCTCTCGGCTACACGAGGTCACGCACCGACATCGTCGCCTCGGGGGCGAACTACACCATAAGCGACAAGATAGGCCTGTCCCTCAGCCCCGGGATAGTATATTTCCCGATGAACACGATTTCGGTCTTCGCCAGCCTCAGTCTCGCGGACGTCTCATACTACAACTCAAGAGGCTACAGCGGCGGGGAGTTCACGGGGCAGAGGCACCGGTTCCGCGCCCAGGGGAGCATAGACATATTCTCTCTCAATTTCGGGCTCACGGTGCATCTGTAATATTCATTCACGGTCAGATTAAAGGCCCGCAAACCAACAAGTTTCAGACAGGAAACTCCGGTCATATATGAAAAGAAAGATTCATCTCGCGATATTGTCCGCCGCCGTTCTCGCCGCGTCCTGCGTCAGGAACGACATCCCCTACCCGGTGATAACCCCGCACATCATCTCGATGAAGGTGGACGGGGCGAAGTCTCCGGTCATAGGCCAGGAGAGCATAAATCAGGACACCCGCACGGTGGACATCGTCCTGGAGGAGAACACGGACCTGAAGAATGTCAACGTCAGGGAATGCGAAATCGACATAGAGAACGTCGCCCTTTCGCAGGAGATCGTGGGGGTCCACGACCTGACGAAGCCGATGCGCGTGACTCTCTCCACCTATCAGGACTATGTCTGGACGCTGAACGCCTCCCGCCCGGTCGAGAGATATTTCACGGTGGACGGCCAGGTGGACGTCACCCACATCGACGTCGCGAACAGGAGGGCGCTCGTCTATGTGAGAAAGACAGTCCCGCTGACAGGCATCAAGGTGACGTCCCTGAAGCTCGGGCCGAAGGACGTGAGCACCTACTCGGTGGCGATGGCGGATATGCGCGACTTCTCCGAGGGGGTCGAGGTGGAGGTGAGGAGCTTCGGCGACGTGGAGTACTGGACGCTCTATGTGGAGCAGTCGGACATCTCGGTGAGCGTGAAGAAGGTGAACGTCAGGACGAAGGAGGCGAGCATCTCCGCAGTGGGGGTCGCCGGCCAGAAGAACGGGTTCAAGTACAGGGAGAAGGGAAGCACAGGCGACTGGATCGACGTCGACCATTCGCTCATCAGCTACGACGGAGGGCAGTTCTCAGTCCGCCTCACGGATCTTGAGCCGTCCACGACCTACGAGTTCTACGCCTACAGCGGCTCAGACCTTTCCGAGGCCTCGGAGTTCACGACCGACCCGGCGCGCCAGCTCCCGAACAGCAGCTTCGAGAATTTCAGCCCCGTGAAGAACACGACATACTACAAGTGGTTCGACCCGGCCTGCTCCGACCCGGAGTCACAGGACATCTGGTGGGCCTGCAGCAGCGGCGAGGGTGACGAAAGCGTCTACAACGGAGACGGCAAGGGCGGAAAGAGCGTCGTCAAGGGGACGGGAAGCCTCGGAGTGGTGCTGACCTTCCCGGACAGCTCGGAAAAGGTGGACGGAGAGTGGTCGGTGCGCTGCGAATCGAAGAACTTCGCCGGGCTGCTCGCCTGCGGAAACCTCTTCACCGGCCGTTTCGCCGGGCTTGAAGGCACGACCGGAGGCGCGGTGAACTACGGCCGCCCGTGGACGACGCGCCCGAAATCCCTGCGCCTGTGGCTGAAGTACAAAAGCTGCCCTGTCTCCGACTCCGGGCTCGACTCCCAGCCGCCTGGAGAAAACGTCAAGGCGGGGGACAATGACCGGGCCGAGGTCGCCGTATCCATAGGCAAATGGGACTACAGGGTGATGAAAGGCGTTCCGGACTCCCCCGTCCGCGTGAACACGGCGAAGAAGATCTACTACAACTCGAAGTCGGAGGGCATAATAGCCTACGGGCACATAGTCCTGACCGAAAGCACCGACGGCTGGCAGCAGGTGGAGATTCCTCTGGACTACCGCGACGAAGAGACCGTCCCGACACACATCATCGTCTCCTGCGCGTCCAGCTACCTCGGCGACTACCTCATCGGCGGCCCCGGCTCGACGCTGTGGGTGGACAAGATGGAGCTGGTTTACTGACGGGGCTGCCGGCCGGGACGGCGCGACATCAGCTCATCACCTTACGGCCGTGCCGACGAACGAGTCCTCCGCAAGTTCCGGCGCGGTTATGCTGACGGGGTCTTCTTTGTCAGCCCGGTCTGCCCTGCCCTCTGTGCGATTTCAGACACGATGTCGTCGACGAGGCAGGCATCACCCAAGTTCTGCAGTCCGTTGCGGGTGTCGGAAAGATTCCTGTATGTCTCGGAGTTATAGAATATGCCGAGAGCGTCTTCTTCCGCAATGCCAAGCCTCATCGCCAGCGACGACACGATTCTGGCGAACTTCATCTGCAGCAAGGTTTCGTTTATCAACGGGTTATGTCTCTCGTTCATAGTTCTTTAGCCTGAATGAACCGAATATGCCTGTCAATGACATCCTGATCAAGAATGCATATCTGATTGTTCGGCTTCTCGAATATAAGCCTCTGCAACGCCTCCTTGTCAGAAATAAGCCCGTCGGAATAAAGTTCGATGGTGTTGAATACTCTGTCATTCGCAATTCCTCCCTCGATGATGTCATATTGAGTCCACGCATCTCCGCCTCTCCGGTTGGCAATCACGAAATTCAGCCAGTCGAGATTGTACGCGTCAAATTTCAGATATCTATATCCGGAATCCAATGCCGCGCAGAAATCAAACTCATATTCATTGACAAATTGTCTTCGCCCTTTATTTATCGGTCTTGAAGCCCACGAAGCCGCCTGCTCTTCAATATCGGTCAGATAGAACCCTTTCCCGAAATCAAGATTTCTGCGGCCGACATCCGCAGAAGGATGTTCGACGATTGTAACCGCCCCGTGATATACTCTCATACTGCAAAATCAGTCTTCAGATTGTTTGCATTCATATAGGCGAGCACTTCATCGACGATATAGGATTTGCTCTGCGTATGCAATGCTTCATAACTCGGGAAAAGGAAGCCTTCCACACCTCCGATGCTGTTCAGCTCATTGTAGATGACGCTCCCCGGGACGCCGAGACGCCCCGCAGTATTTTCTATGCAGAAAACCGCAAATTCCGTAGCCCGCTCCTTGATTGTCATATCGTTATCCAAAAGCCGAAGTGACGGCCTTCCGGTGCAAAACTATCGAAAAAAGCGGGATTATGCAAATATAGGTGAACCACAACTCCATTTTTTTGCGAGTTATGGCTCACCTATAATTATTCGCAAGCCATAACTATTGATTTTTGCGAGTTATGGCGCGGTTATGCTGACGGGGGACGGGGTCAGTTCCCGTAAACCCACTGGACGCATTTGGTGCAGCACGGGTCGCCGCCTGTTCCCGACCAGCCCGAGCCTCTGGAAGTCGGGACACGCCATCCGAAGACTGAGGCCGGAGCCGCGTTGCCGGCGTTGAGCAGGATGTTTCCGCACATTCCGGTCGCGTTCTGAAGATCCTGCGGCCCCGTGTGGAGTTTTGTGCAGGAGCCGTCCTCCGCCTTTATGAACCAGGCGTTCGCCTTGGCGTCGACGATGTAGAAATCTCCGTTCTCGTCCACGACGGGGCAGTTGAAATTCAGGAGATTCTTGTTCGTCGCCGGGGTGACGTCCCATTTCTTCGTCTCAAGACCTGCGGAGTACAGGGCCACAGCACCGCCTCCGGCTGCGGTTTTGTAGGCCACCGCCACATCACCGGAAGAGGTGACGACTGTTCCGCATACGATGTCAGTGGTCAATTTCTCCGATTTCACAAGCGTCTTCGCGGAAAGGTCTACGCAATGCAGGTAGCCCTTGGACGCGAAATACAAAGTCTTCCCGTCTGTGGCGACGCTTGCCGAAGACGAGTTGGTGCCGGCGCCCGTATAACTTACAGTCCCCGTCTCCGTGATGGAGGCCGGATCCGAGACGTCAAAGAAATATCCTTTAGTGGAGCTTGTCGCCGCAAAGAGGGTCGTCCCGTCAACGACGACGGCGGTGAGAGTTCCTCCGAGTTCCACGGAGCCCAGTTTTGTGCCGTCAGACGCATTCACCGCCCAGAGTTCCTTGGAAGTGTTCCCCGCATAAATCGTCGACGCATCCGGGCTGAACGCCGCGCCGGCTCCGTAGGAGAGGTCTCCGAAACCGTCCGCTGACCATCTCACGCTCCCGTCATCCTTGATGCAGAAGAGTTTCGTGCCCGAACTTGCCACGACATCGCCCGTGACGGGATTGACTGCGATGTGACCGTTGTTCGTGGCAGCGCAGTCCAGATTATAAGTCCATTTCAGACTGCCGGACTCGAGGTCGAACGCCGCGAGGATGCGGGCGGTGTTGTAAGTGACCGTGTACGCCGTCTTCCCGTCCGGAGAGAATGCGAAGTTGGTGTTCTTGATCTTCACTTCCTGATTCTCCCAGCCGTTGTAGTTCAGGGCATATTTCGAACTGAAATTCGTCTCGTCAAGGGTGAGGTTAATCACCGCCATCTGGCCTTCGGGGAGGATGACGTCGTCGCCGAGCGTGACTTCCCTGCTGAATGTCCTGTATTCCGTCTCGCCGGAGAACGTGAGGGTCGCGCCGGCGGCGACGGTCGTCGGATTCACGACAAGATAGACCGAGTTGAGCAGATTTTCAGCATCATAGAGCACGGGCATATCGTCCTCGGAGGAATACACCGCCTTGACCGAATTGCTTGCGACGCTCCAGCCGGCGACCTTCGCGTTCGTGACGTCGATTTTCGCGCATCCGGCAAGAACCGCGTCCGAAGAGGCGACGGTGAAGTTCCTTATCTTCTCCCCTCCATAGGACTCCGGGCCTTTGACATTGACCTTCACCACGGACATAACCCTCTTGAAGTAGACGTCGTCCAGAACCACCACCCCGTCGTCGGCGAGGTAGCCGGCCGGCTTCGACACGAGGATGTCGCAGTCCCCGTCAATCGTCGCCCAGGTCGGGCTCTGCGCATAGCCGTCGTCCGGGTCGCCGAGATTCACGCAGACGATTTCAGCGCCGTCTTCCGGAGCACAGCCTTCGAGGACTCTTCCCTCCGGAGAGACAGCCTTGAACTCGCCCTCCGACGCAGCCGTGAATGTTCCGCTGAAAGAGGCGGTCTCCCCGTCATCGCTTTCATTGGCAAGGGAGCCGTCGGCTTCCGTCCCCTCGGCGATTGCGCCTGTGAACGCCGCGATGCGGTCTCCCTTTCTCCACTTCGGAGTGTAAGTTCCGTCAAGATTGTTGTCGAGGTAGGATTTCACGGCCGGCGCGGCGTTTCCGCCCTCAGGCTCCGCAGCCGTCGTGACAGCCGCATTCTCCGCGGCCTTCACCGTGAAACGGAGTTCCGCGACCGCGTCAGCAGGACGCCCGCCGTCGGTTTCTTTCGCGGAAGCCGTGTCGGTCTCCTTGGCGCAGGAGGCCGCAAGGCCGAGCGCGAGCGCGGCCAGCGCCGCATATCGCCCGGTTCTGAAAACCGGAAACGCGGCTGAAGCCGCAGATTGCATTGTCTCTTTCATAGCGGTCGGAAGATTAAAGGTCATAACTGTAACGCCCGTCTTCGGAGACGATTCCACCGGGCTTGTTCGCTTCGCCGAAACTGCCGGCGAATCCGTGTTCGGTCGCGACGGCCTCCTCCAGAAAGCGGGGAGCCTCGTATTCTGTTCTGTCTTTTGCTTGCAGCTTCATAACTGTGTCATTTCAAGTATATTACAGGGGCGGCGACCCGACGCCGCGCCCCAAGAACTCACTTTTTCAGAGTAGCGCTTTCTCCGATTTCAAGCAGCATTATCTCAGGCCGGACTGCGGCGTCGCCCCCTCCGAGCCTGTCTTCACGAGTGAAGAGCTCGCGGTACGACTCCCTGTGGTCCACGGTGTGGACGAACTCGTTTTCGTGTTCCGGGATGCACACGACCCTCGTCTTTCCGAAATTCTTCATACCGGAGACCGCCTTGAACAGCAGATCCATACGGTTCCAGGACGGGGTTATGATAAGGTCGGGGGCGTAGAACCGCGCCAGTTCGGAGAGCTTCGCGAAATCGTGGCTTTCGCCCGGAAGCAGCACCCTCCAGCCGTCGAACTCCAGCAGATAGAGGTTGTTCGGGGCTTTTTTCTGATTGCCTTTCTGAATCACCGTCTTTATGCCGTTCACCTTCATCGGGCGGTAGACGTCCTCGTGGATGACCGTCTTTCCGGGCCATTCGAGATCCGCCGCCACGTCTGACGGAAGCACGGTTTCGACTCCTTTCTTGCAGAGGGCCTCGATCATATTGTCGCTGTAGTGGTCGCGATGGGGATGCGAAAGGAAAAACGCGTCGGTCTTCGATGCTATGGCCTCCGCTCCGGACTCGTCTCCCTCCCATTTGATGTCCACGGCTATCGTACGCCGGCTGTCGCGAAGGATTATGCCGCAGTTATATACCTTTATGATCTGGAGCTCCCCCGGATTCGCCGGCCCCGGTTCGTCGAGATATTCCAGAACCTTGGCTCTCGCCTGTTCCCTGTACTCTTCGGACATATTCCCGAATTCGGACTTCAGAGCCTCAGTAGCTTCAGGACTTCGGTTGTCGACGTGTATCGGGAAATCCATCAGAAGGAATATGTCGCGACGGATCCGGGCCTCCGGAGAACCGTCGTCAATTACAGGCGGATACATCGCCTCCAGCTTGAGGACGACGTCCCTTGTGGCGGAAATCCACGCGTACGGGTCGTCCGTGTTCTGTTTCTGCTCCCTTATGAACTCATTAAGCACCTCGCCGGCAGGCGTGCCCTCCGCCCTCTGCGCGAAGCCTTCGGCGAAGGTCAGCATATCGCTGCGGAGCGCCTCGTTGCTCTGCGGCTTCCAGTCATAGCCCCGCGCTGTGGCGCATAAAAGAATCAGGAAAAACGCAATAAGATATTTTTTCATTTCAAAATGTTTTTATTCGATTAATCGTCTGACAGTCAGTCTGCATAGACCCACTGGACGCATTTCGTGCAGCAAGGGTCTCCGCCCGTCCCGGACCAGCCCCCGGCGCGAGGCACGGCGACATACTTGGCGACAATCGCCCCCGGAGCCTTGTTCCCGGCCGTCATCACGAAATTCCCGCACATTCCTGTCGCCCCTTGGAGAGCCTGAGGCCCGGTGTAGACCAGGGTGGCTTCGCCGTTGAAGACACGCCATACCTTCCCGTTCCTGTCGGAGATGCAGAATCCGCCTTCGGCGTCGGCGGTCGGGCAGTTGAAGTTGAATGTGTTCTTGTGACTTTCCGGAGCCCAGTCCCATTTCTTCGCGGCGAGCCCTTCGGAGAACACGCTCAGATAACTCTGATTCGCGGCTGACGCATAAACCACGGCCACGTCACCGGAAGAGGTGACGACGCTTCCGCCGACGACATATCCGGACACCTCAGAAGTCTTGACGGAGGCCGTGATCTCCCTTGTGCCGAGGTCGACGCAATAGAAGTTCTGGTCTGCGCTGAAATAGAGCTTCTTCTTGTCCGGGCTCACGCTCGCGGACGCGATGTCAGCGCCCTTCGAATCGAAATGCAGGGTCTTGAGAGTCTGGATTGCGGACGGATCCGAAACGTCGAAGAAGAAAGCGTTCGGAGTCGCGTTTTTGCGGATGGTCACAAAGAGAGTCGTCCCGTCCACCACGATGGCGGCGAGATTCTCGCCGAGCGCCACGGAGCCGAGCTTGACCCCGTCGGACGCATTGACCGCCCAGAGCTCCCCGCTGCCGTTCCCGACATAAACGGTCTCCGCATCCGGGCTGAACGCCGCGCCGGCCCCGCAGGAGAGTCCGAAGCCGTCAAGAGACCACCGCTCCGTGCCGTCCTCCTTGATGGAGAAAAGCTTCTTGTCGTTGCTTATGACGACATCGCCGCTTACCGGATTGACGGCGATGTGGGCTCCGTTCCCGGCCTTATAGTTCAGATCGTGCTTCCATTTCAATTCTCCGGATTCGAGGTCGAACGCGACAAGGAGGCGGGCGGTCTCGTAGCTGATCGTGTACGCCGTCTTCCTGTCCGGGGAGAACGCGAAGTTCGTATTCTTGAACCTAACTCCGGCGTCGGACCAGGTGTCGAGGCTCACCGCGAACTCGTGAATCCTGACATAGATCTTGTACTCGACTTTCGTGCCGTTGATGTCGGCGTTCAATACGACCTGTGCCTGTTCAGCGCCCCATATCCGGTACTGCACCTCCGTCCCGGAGACCGTGTTCCCGTCCTCGAACGTCCAGCTGACATCCTTGGCTGTCGGATAATCGGCGGTGTTGAAGGTGAAGGTGTTGAGCTGTCCGCAATAGACCTCTTCAAACTCGGCCTTGCAGAGCGCCGGGCCGCCGACGGGAGTCGCCTTCGCGCTCACCTCCTCCGACGAGCCTTTCCTGTACTGCGCCGTCACGATGACCTCGTACTCCTTGTAATTCGCGAGGTCTCCGATGACGCATTCGCGGGACTCCCCGGGGAGCGTCCTGCTGGCGACGACTTCGTCGCCCGAC
This sequence comes from Candidatus Gastranaerophilales bacterium HUM_1, assembly GCA_963646585.1. Lineage (GTDB taxonomy): Bacteria > Bacteroidota > Bacteroidia > Bacteroidales > UBA932 > Cryptobacteroides. The sequence goes on from CAVIXF010000012.1 coordinate 16,876, forward strand.
TTGCAGACGACGGTTATCCCCGTGCAGTTCTCCGCATCCAGAGTCCAGGTCGCGGTGATCTGTCCGTCAGAGGCCTCAAGCCTGTAGCCGGAGACCGGTATGCGCGAGGTGACCGGAGTCGCGCTCGCCGTCACCGGGCCGGACAGCCTGTCGCCGTCATACACCGCCTGAACGGAGAACACATAGTTCACCCCGTTCTCAAGTCCGCCGACGGTGTACGAAGTCCCGTCGCCTCCCGTCCTCTCGCTGACGCTCTCCCCCTGCGCGTCATTATAGCTTACAAGATAGTCGACCGGAGTCCATCCCTCCTTCATAGACCATCCGAGAAGAACCTCCTCGTCACCGGGGACGGCTGTCAGATCCGTGACGATGTGGCGGTCGGAGTCAGCATAGTATTTTGTCTCGGGGCTGCAGGAGGCCGCCATCACGGCCCCGGCAAGCATAGTGAACAGAAAAATCTTTTTCATCTCCTAACTAAGTTTCGCAAGTGTTCTAAGTCTAAAATCCCGGATTTTGCCAAAGTATGTCATTGTCGTCGACGATGTGAATCTCCTCCCAAGGAATCGGGAACAGGAGATTGTGGTTGTCCACGGTGTAGCCCAAGCTCTTGAAATGGTCGACCGCAAGGCCGAGACGCACGAGGTCGTACCACCTCTGCCCCTCAAGGGCGAACTCCCGGCCCCTCTCGTCCGCGAGAGCCTGGATGAACTGGTCTTTCGTGGATACGTCAGCCGAGGTGAGAGCCGGGAGTCCGGCGCGGGTGCGCGTCCTGTTGAGGTACGGGAGCGCGTCGCCGATCTTCCCCTGCTGCCCGAGAGCCTCCGCCATCATCAGCACGACGTCGGCGAAACGGATGTGCGGGAAGTCGGAGTTCACCTGGGTGGTGTACACCGCGTCGAACGGCGTGTACCACTTCAGCATCAGATAGTTGGTCGAGGACACTTTATGGTAGGTCGAGATGAGCGGCAGGCGGTTGTCCGCGCCGTCGTATATCGTGAGGAAGTCCGGATCCGGGTTCTTTATGTCAGTCAGGCTGCTCACCGACCACCACGCGCCGTGACCCGAGTCGTTGGCGTTGTTGAAATAGACGACGAATATCATCTCCTTGTTCATCTTCTGACCGCAGTCGAACACGTCGGCCGCCGTCGGCATAAGCCCGTAGAACGAATCCGTCTGTATCCCGGAGAGAATCTTCTCCGCCTCCGCATATTCCCCGAACGTCAGATACACCTTCGCGAGCAGGGCCTTCGCAGCCATAGAGGTGACACGCGCCGCCTCCTCGGGACGGGATTCCGGAAGATGCTCCGCCGCATAGCAGAGGTCTTCCTTCAGGAATGCGAGCATCTCGGAAGCCCCGCAGCGCGGGATTGTCCGCGCCTCCGCCGGAGACACGACTGTCTTCACGATCGGCACGACCCCGAAAGTCCTATAGAGGTTGAAGTAGAACCACGCGCGCAGGAAACGCCCCTCGGCCTGATAGCTGTCTGGCAGTTCGAGAGACGTGGAGGCGATGTGGTCGAGAAGGTCGTTGCACCTGTCTATCCCGCTGTACCAGGCAGACCAGATGCTCTGGAACATCCCCGCAGTGGAGAGCTCCTGGAAGTGGTCGTTGGCATACCTCTCCTGAGTGGAGGTGGTCATATCCTCCAGATGAGCCTCGTCGGCCCTGTACGCGAGTTCGTTGATATGCCAGGACAGCTGGGAGGTCAGCCTCGCATAGCAGCCCCGCACCGCCTGGTTGAAGTCGTCGTCAGTGAGATAGACCTTGTCGTCGGTCGTCTTGTTGCTCGGATACTGGTTGAAGAAATCCTTGGAGCACGAGACCGGAAGGAATGCGCACAGAAGCGCGAGGAATATGGAACATTTGAATCTCATAGCCCTAAAAATTCTGTGTTAAAACATAAGTGTCAGAGCCTTCCGCCGCCGTGAAGGTTATGACGGCGGTGCGCACCCCCGGCGTGAAGTTCTCCTGATAATGGAGTTTCACCTCCTGGGTGCCCCTCTCTCCGCTCGACGGCTCGACGGTGACCCAGTCCGCGTCGGTCGTCGCCTCCCAGTGGGCGGTCGGCCAGATGGTGATTGTTTTCGTGCCCTCAAGCGGGGACTGCATACCCGAAGGCTGGGTCGCCACCGTCACGGTAGCCTTGGTGTGCGGTTTTTCAACCTTCTGGCAGCCGGCGCAGAGCAGCGCGGCCGAAGCCATAAGAATGATAGCCAGTCGTTTCATATCAGTAGCTTATTTTATATTCCTTTGTGTGCAGGAGACCGGAGCCGCTGTACTGCCGGACAGTCATCCGGCTCGTCCTTCCGTCCGTGTCTTCATATTCGACCGTCTCATACTCGTCGAGAGTCCGGCCTCCGGCGATATGCGATATCCTGGAAACCAGACGCTTGTTGCCCGGAAGCCCCTTCATATACCAGGGCAGGAACTCCCCCGCGAGCACGAGCGAGCCGAGGTTCGCCCTGTCGGCCTTCTCCATATACGAAATCTCGTCCCTGAAGTCCGGAACGGCGCTGCAGGTCGTATTTACGCCGCCCGCGCTCGTCGAGACCGCCCCGTTCTCCACGGAGACGAGATTCCCGTCCGAGCATCCGTAGACAGTCCCGTATGCGACCAGGTTCGTGAACTTCTTCCCGCTGTACTGC